>CAYNTE010000007.1:0-24586 GCA_964399615.1 uncultured Thermomicrobiales bacterium | reverse complement strand
TGCGTCGTGGCATTGCCCTGGGCCTGAGCGCCCCCGTCATCGGCGCGCTGCTGGCGGCCTGCGGTGGCGATGACGACGATGACGACAGCGACGACGAGACCGCCACCGAAGCCGAAGGCGCCGCCACTGAGGAAGCCACCGAAGCGGCGACTGAGGAGGCAACTGAAGCCGAGACGGAAGAAGAAACCGAAGCGTCAACGGAGGAGGCCGAAGAGACCGAAGCCGCAACCGAAGAAGCGACCGAAGACGACGCCGAGGCCACGCAAGCTGAGACTGAGGCCGAAGGCGGGGATTCGGGCGAGTGGCAGAGCTCTGAGGTCGATCCCCTGACGATGGGGATGGAATTCGACGAACCAACCGGCTCCGGCGGACTCTTGATCGAAGGCGATATCTCCGACATCAGCACACTCAACCCGATTCTCCGCAGCGATGGATACAGCGCCACCGTGATCTTCATTGTCTTTGAGTCGCTCTTCAAGCCCAACCCGACCGACCTGACACCGGTCGGCCACCTGGCCAAGGAGTGGAAGGTCTCGGACGACGGGCTGACCTGGACGATTAAGATCCGAGATGGTGTGACCTGGCACGATGGCGAGCCGTTCACCGCCAATGATGTCGCATTCTCTTACCAGCTCTATATGAATCCCGACACGACCGGGCCGTGGTCGGGAGATCTCAATCGCAAGATCGAGAGCGTCACGGCTATCGACGATGAGACGGTCGAGTTCAAGCTCAAACTAGTCAATGCTGACTTCCAGATCGCGATCGGTAGCCTTGAGCTCATCGCCGAACACATCTGGAAAGACGTTGACCCGACCACGCTTCCAAATGATCCGGGTTCGAATGGTACAGATCCTTCACGCGTCGTGGGCACCGGCCCGTTCATCTTCCAGGAGTGGTTGGTCGAAGACCGTGTGACCTGCATCGCCAACGAGAATTACTGGGGCGGCAAGCCGTACCTCGATGAGTGGATCTACCGCTACGTCGGCGACGCAACAGCCGTGCTCCAGGCCTTGAAAGTCGGCGATATCGACACTGGCAGCATTGTCGAGTCAACAGTCGGCGAGCTCGACGGCACCGAAGTTGGCGTCTACAACTATCCAACGCTGAGCTTCACCTTCTATGGCACCAATCTCGACCCTGAAAAGTCACCCTACTTCCAGGATGTCGCAGTGCGCAAAGCGATGCTCTATGCGCTCGATCGCGAGGCACTCATCGAATCGATCCGCTTTGGCTACGGCACCGTAGCCGTCGGCACGATGCCCGTCCTCTCCTGGGCCTACAACCCGGACGGCATCGAGGAGGAACTGCGCTACGAGTATGACCCGGAGAAGGCCAAGCAGCTCCTCGATGAGGCGGGATGGGTACCCGGCGACGATGGCGTGCGCCAAAAGGACGGCCTGCGCCTGAGCTTCCCGATGCAGACGAATGCGGGCAATGAGGTGCGAGAGCAGTATCTGACCGCCTTCCAGGAATTCTGGCGTGAAATCGGCATCGAGATGACTCCGCAGCTCGAGCCATTCCCGGCGGTGGTCGAACGCATCACCTCGACCTTCGACTTCGACATCTTCCTGATCGGATTCGGCTGGGATGCGACGCCGGGGCAGGAGACGATGTTTGCCTGCGACTCCTACCCAAGCGGCTTCAACACTGTCCGCTACTGCAACCCTCAGGTCGATGAGCTGCTCCAAAAGGCACTGACGACCCTCGACCGCGACGAACGCATCGAAATCTATACCGAGATGCAGAATATCTTCCTCAATGATTGCCCGATCGCCGTGCTCGATTTCCCCGAAGCGATCACCGGCATCAACAATCGCGTCCACAACCGCGTCGCCAACGCGGTGAATACGCGCTTCAACGCGCATCTGTGGTGGGTCGAATCCTAGGCAAATCTGGCTGGAGCCGCTGCAAGGCGGTGGCTCCAGCAACCAATACATCCGAACCCCCCTCTACACATTTCCAATCTGCGCTATCATGTCGCGAACAGCTTTTTGGATGCGTGTCACATGGAGATGGGACAGAACAGAAGCTGTTGCGTGCGAGCGTATCGGGTGTCGCTTGGAGGAGGATGACCCATGACCAAGTTCCCGCGTACATACGAAGAATTACGAGAGGCCGCGCTGGCGGGACGGCTCAATCGCCGCGATGTTTTGCGTCGTGCGCTTGCCCTTGGCCTGAGTGCCCCCGCCATCGGCGCACTCCTGGCAGCCTGCGGTGGCGATGACGACGATGATGACGACAGCGGCGACGAGACCGCCACCGAAGCCGAAGGCGCCGCCACCGAAGAAGCCACCGAAGAGGCGACTGAGGAAGCCACTGAGGAAGAGACTGAGACCGAAGCCGCCACCGAAGAGGCCACGGACGAAGAGACCGAAGAAGCCACTGAGACTGAAGCGGCCGAGACCGAGGAATCGACCGAAGAGGCGACCGGGACCGAGGCTGAAGGTGGTGCCGAGGGCGAGTGGCAGAGCGTCGATATCGATCCGCTGACGATGGGGATGGACTTCGACGAGCCGGGCAACACGGGCGGTGTGCTGATCGAAGGCTACGGCGCCGACCTGAGCACGCTCAACCCGGTCCTCTCGGCGGATACATCCAGCAACGCGGTTATTACCATGATCTATCAGAGCCTCTTTGACGCAAACCCCGCTGACCTTACGCCAGTCGGTGTGCTTGCCGAAGCGTGGCAGACCTCCGAAGACGGCCTCACCTGGACCGTCAAGCTGCGTGAGGGGATCAACTGGTCCGACGGTGAGCCATTCACTGCGAAGGACGTCGAATACAGCTATTCGATGTACTTGAACCCTGATACCACGGGGCCACGTGCCGGTGATCTTGGCCCGAAGGTTGAGAGCGTGACGGCGATCGACGACCAGACGGTCGAGTTCGTCCTCAAGTTCGTTAATGCTGACTTCCATCTTGACGTGGCGAACTACGGCATCATCCCGGAACACATCTGGAAGGATGTTGCCGCCGCAGACTTCCCCAATGCCCCTGGTTCCACCGGATCAGATCCGACGCAGGTAGTTGGCACGGGGCCGTTCATTTTTGAGGAGTGGGTGGTCGAAGACCATGTAACCCTGACCGCCAACGAGAATTACTGGGGCGGTGCTCCAGCACTCGATCAGTGGATCTTCCGCTACATGGGTGGTTCCACGGCAGTGATCCAGGCGCTCAAGGTGGGCGACATTGACTATGGTGGTGTCGATCCCTCATCAACTGGTGAGCTGGAAGGTACTGATGCCGGCATCTACAACTATCCATCGTTGGGTTTCACCTTCTACGGCACCAATCTGGACACCGAGCGGACGACACTCTTCCAGGATGTCGAAGTTCGTCAGGCGCTGATGTATGCACTCGACCGTCCAGCCATGGTCGATTCGATTCGCTTCGGCTTTGGCCAGGCGGCTATCGGCACCATGCCGGTCGTCTCGTGGGCCTACAATCCCGACGGCATCGATCCAGAACTCCACTATGAACACAACCCTGACAAAGCGAATCAGCTGCTCGATGACGCCGGCTGGGTGATGGGCGACGACGGCGTACGCGCCAAGGACGGCCAGCGCCTCAGCTTCACGATGCATTCACTGGCAGGCAGCGCTGTCTACGAACAACTCACCGTCGCGATGCAGGAGTTCTGGGCCAATGTCGGGGTGGAGATGACGCCTATGCTCGAACCCTTCCCGGCGCTGGTTGAACGGTTGACTTCGACATTTGATCTGGAAACGTTCTTGATTGGCTTCTCCTGGAGCGCGACACCGGGGCAGGAAACGATGTGGGCGTGTGATTCGTACCCATCGGGCTTCAATGTCGTCCGCTATTGCAATCCGAAAGTGGACGAAGTCATGCAGGAGGCGCTCACAACACTCGACCGCGAGACACGCATTGACCTGTTGACCGAGATGCAGAATCTGGTGTTGGCGGACATGCCGATGGCCGTGGTGGACTTCCCAGAAACGATCGTCGCGATCAACAACCGCGTCCACAATCGTGTGGCCAATGCGGTCAATACCCGCTTTAACGCGCACCTGTGGTGGGTCGATGCCTAGAGTGAAAGGTCGATGATACGGCCAAGATAGGGTAAACATAGATCCAATCTGCGCAACTGTACGAAACTTATACGAGGGCCTGGTGCCATCCTGCTATGCGCAGCGCAGGGTAGCCAACCGGCGTGATACCCGGTGCCGTTGCAGGCAGATGACCGTACAGATTCGGCAGGAACATCTGAGGTGACGCTCAGCCGGACTGACGACCAGACACGGGAATTAACCCTGGCTCGTCATACCGATGACTGGACAAGCAAACGCCCGACGCATGCTGAAACAGTGCATCCGTCGGGCGTTTGTTGCATGTTGTCCTAAATTTTCTGCCCCATAGGAGCGTCTCCGGTTCACGCACACGCTTACCTGATGTAGCGGGGAGATGAAACGAAGGGAGAGGGGAGCTCCGAACAATCGAGTCGCGCAAGCATAATCGTATAGAAGCTGCTCTCACAACAGCTTGTGTAGCAGCTCCTCAGCATCTGGTAATATTCCGTGAAGCACGGTGAACGAAGTCGACCGGCGCAGAGACTGGTGCGACATTCGGTGCGGTCACTGGAGATTGAATTGGCTTTGTGGCCATAGTTGTGACTGCACATTGACGTGCATGGGGTACGAACAACGAGGAGGAATCGACCCATGACCCAACTACCCAATACGTTTGATGAACTGCGTGAAGCAGCTCTCAACGGACGGCTCAACCGCCGCGATGTTCTACGTCGTGGTATTGCCTTGGGCCTGAGCGCCCCCGCTATCGGCGCACTCCTGGCAGCCTGCGGTGGCGATGACGACGATGACGATAGCGGCGACGAGACCGCCACCGAAGCCGAAGGCGCCGCAACCGAGGAAGCCACCGAAGAGGCGACTGAGGAAGCCACTGAGGAAGAGACTGAGACCGAAGCCGCCACCGAAGAGGCCACGGACGAAGAGACCGAAGAAGCCACTGAGACCGAAGCGGCCGGGACCGAGGAATCGACTGAAGAGGCGACCGGGACCGAGGCCGAAGGCGGCGCAGAGGGCGAGTGGGAGAGCTCAGAGATCGACCCACTGACCATGGGCATGGACTTCGACGAACCAGGCAATACCGAAGGTGTTCTGATCGAAGGCTGGATCTCTGACCTCAGTACCCTCAACCCCATTCTGGTGTCCGATACGACGAGTGGCGCTGTTGCGGACATGATCTTCCAGCCACTCTTTACGGCTAATCCCAATGACCTGACCCCGGTCGGTCTCCTGGCCACCGAGTGGAAGGTTGCCGAGGACGGTGTTACCTGGACCGTCAAGCTGCGCGAGGGCGTGACCTGGTCCGACGGTGAGCCCTTCACCGCCGCAGACGTCGAGTTCAGCTACTCCATGTACATGAACCCCGACACCACCACGCCACGTGCTGGCGACCTCGGCGGCAAGGTCGAGAGCGTTACAGCCATCGACGACATGACCGTCGAATTCGTCCTCAAGTTCGTCAACGCTGACTTCCAGCTCGACGTCGCGAACTACAGCATTATCGCCAAGCACATCTGGGAAGATGTCGCTCCGGCGGACTTCCCGAACGACCCAGGCTCCAACGGCGCGGATCCGTCTCGCGTGGTCGGCACCGGCCCCTTCCTGTTCCAGGAGTGGTTGGTCGAGGATCACGTCACCCTCGTTCCGAACCCAGACTACTGGGGCGGCGCTCCAGCGCTGAGCCAGTGGATCCTGCGCTACGTCGGTGACAGCACCGCCGTGCTCCAGGCGCTCAAGGTTGGTGATATTGATTACGGCAGTGTTCCAGAAGCGTCTGTCGGCGAGATGGAAGGCACCGACGTCGGCGTCTTCAACTACCCGACGCTCGACTTCACCTTCTATGGCACGCAGATGGACCCAGAGAAGTCGACACTCTTCCAGGATGTCAATGTTCGCAAGGCCATGATGCACGCGCTCGACCGCGATGCCATGATCGAGTCGATCCGCTTCGGCTACGGCCAGGCGGCCGTCGGCACGATGCCGGTTGTCTCATGGGCCTACAACCCGGACGGCATCGAGGAAGACAACCTCTATCCATATGATCCAGATCTGGCGAACCAGCTGCTCGACGAAGCTGGCTGGGTGATGGGCGACGACGGCGTACGCGCCAAGGACGGCCAGCGCCTCAGCTTCGAGATGCAGACCAACGCTGGCAACGAGGTGCGTGAGCAGTACCTCACCGCATTCCAGGAATTCTGGCGCGCGGTGGGTATCGAGATGACGCCGACACTGGAGCCGTTCCCGGCGCTGGTTGAGCGCATCACCTCGACGTTTGACTTCACCTGCTTCCTCATCGGCTTCTCCTGGAGCGCAACTCCGGGCCAGGAAGTGATGTGGGCCTGTGATTCGTACCCATCCGGCTTCAACGTCGTCAAGTACTGCAACCCGGATCTTGACACAGTCATGCAGGATGCGCTCTCGGCTCTCGACCAGGACGAGCGCCTCGAACTGCTGACTCAGATGCAGAACATGGTGCTGGCTGACATCCCGATGGCCGTGCTGGACTTCCCAGAAGGCATCGTGGGTATCAACAACCGCGTTCACAACCGCGTTGCGAACGACGTCAACACGCGCTTCAACGCGCATCTCTGGTGGTCAGAGGCCTAAGATACAGGCAAGGGCGCTGTCAATTGACGGCGTCCTTCATCTCACCCTAGTTCACAGACGGCGAAAGTCGGTTTACACTTGGGACGTTCGAGTCTGGCAGTCGTACATCCGAAGAACGCCGCATAATCGTACGCAGTATGCGGTCAAATCATTTGTTACAGATATGCGAGTCAGCCCTGTTTAGGTTGAGAGGCCCGGAAGGCTAGGAAAGATTATGGGACGGTACATCGCTCGACGCCTCTTGCAGGTCATCCCGCTCGTTATCGGCATCTCTATAATCACATTCTCGCTGGCCAACCTGGTGCCAGGCAGTCCAGTGACCGGCCTGGAATTCAACCCGCGTATGAAACCCGAAGACATTGCCCGTATCAAAGAAGCGCTCGGGCTGAACGACCCGATCTACGTCCGGTATTTCACATGGTTTGGGAATGTCCTACAGGGTGACTTTGGGCTATCGATGAAATCGTACCGTCCAGTCCTCCCGACAATTATGGAGAAACTCCCGAATACTCTGTTGTTGACCGGTTCGGCGCTGGTCCTGGCGTTGATATTCTCGATACCTGTCGGAGTATATAGCGCGGTCAGGCGCAATACCTGGTTTGACAACACATCGACTGCCGCGGCAGTGGCTGGGTTCTCGATGCCGACATTCTGGTTGGGCATTCTCGTGATCCTGCTCTTTGCCGTGAAATTCAGAGAATGGGGGTTGCCGGCCCTACCCGTCGGCGGCACCTTTGACTTACGCGGTGGTGGCGGATTCTGGGATCGCGTCGAGCATCTCATCTTACCCGCCTTCACCTTAGCCTTCGTCCAGACTGCGTCCTGGACGCGCTATATCCGATCGCAGATGCTTGAGGTCATCAACCAGGACTACATTCGCACCGCCGAAGCCAAGGGGCTCAAGGAATGGGCGGTTATCTTCCGCCACGGTTTGCGCAATGCTGTCTTGCCGCTGGTCACGCTGCTTGGTATCGCGATTCCCGACCTGTTCGGTGGTTCGCTGATCGTCGAGCAGATCTTTGCCTGGAACGGCATTGGACAGCTAGCCTTCAACGCAGCATTGAACAAAGACTATCCGCTCGTGATGGGCATCGTTATGGTTGCCTCGGTGCTCGTCATTCTCGGCAATCTGATTGCCGACGTCGTATCAGGATTGCTCGATCCACGTATACGTTTCGACTGAGCTGATCGCATAGAGGCGGCGGCAACTAGGTAGCGCCGAGACAGTGAACCATTGCAGACAACCAGGGAGAGCGAGGGCAACAGAGTGAGTACGGCACAGCGCGGACAATCCTCGGCGACAACAACAGCCGAAGACACAGCCGCAGTCGGGCGTGGCGCGCGACTGGAGCAAATGGGACGTCGCCGAACGTACCTTGGCATGGCCCGCAGCCGGTTCCAGCGCAACAAGCTGGCGATGGCTGGGCTTGCCGTATTGATCATCATGGTGATCATCGCACTCAGTGCCGGACTCATCTCTAGATACATCACTGGCTTCGCTCCGCACGACCAATCCCTGATTGATAAGTTCGCTGGTTTCAACGAGAACGGATACATCCTTGGATCGGACGCACTCGGGCGCGATATCCTGACGCGTCTGGTCTATGGTGCGCGCGTCAGTCTGGGAATCGCGGCGGCATCGGTGATCATCGCTCTCTCGATCGGCGCCACCATTGGACTGATTGCCGGGTTCTACGGCGGATTGACTGATAGCATCGCGATGCGTGTCGTCGACATTATGCTCTCGATCCCGACCCTCTTCCTGCTCCTGATGATCACCACACTCTGGCACGTTGGGCCGATACTCCTGGCGCTCGTTATCGCTTCGGTTTCCTGGGTCACACTCTCCCGACTCGTTCGTGGTGAGGTCATGTCTGTCAAGAACAGAGAGTACGTCGAAGCGGCACGCGTCATCGGGGCCAAGGATAGACGGGTGATCTTCCGGCATATCCTGCCTAACGTCGCACCGATCATGATCGTCTGGGCCTCACTGGTTATTCCGTCGCTGATCCTCGTCGAAGCGTCGCTCAGCTTCCTGGGTCTCGGCGTTCAGCCTCCGACACCTTCATGGGGCAACATGCTCTCCGATGCCCAGCGCGTCTACTCGCACTCGCTCTTGATGGTCTTCCTGCCAGGCTTGGCCATCTACATCACCGTCTTCGCCATCAACCTGATGGGTAACGGCATGCGAGATGCGCTCGACCCGCGCCTGACGGACTAATCGCATAGCGCGCGTTGGATGGCCTCTAGAAACTGCATTCTTCCGGCTTCTGGGCGCTCCAGATGCACCCAATGACTCGCGTTCGGGATTGAGACCGCTGTTGCTGATGCGGCATGCACGAGGTGCGACATCAATCGCTCACAATCAACTGGCTGAGACCAGAAATCGCGCTCGCTGCGGATGACCAAGGTCGGTGACTCAATCAGCGACGCATCCCACAGCTGCCGCCCAAGACACTGATAGAAGCTATCCTCTAGTGCCCCCGACGGCGCGCGGAAGCTTGCGGGATCACGCTCCCCCGACGTTGGATCTTCGGCCAGCGCCTCGGTTACATAGGCACGCTTGATGGCCGGGTCGCACCAGGCGTCCGGATCGCCATCCGGAGCTGAGGCATCCCAGCCACCCAGCAATCCGGCGCCATCGTTGTAGCGGTAGGCGCCGATATCCGGTGTAAATCGGCCAGCATGTTCCGGATCCTCGAGACTTGAGCCAGCCCCCAGAGTCGGATGTCCGGGCGAGCAGTAGATCGTGTTATGCAGGATCAAGCGGTCGATCTTCTCCGGCGCAACAGTCGCAAGGTAGCCGCACCACATGCCACCGGTCGCCCAACCCAGCAGCGAGATGCGCTCCAGACCATATTCCTCGCGAATCCTGTCGACGAGCGACTCAATATCGCGAGCCGCATCGCGCACTCGCACCAGAGGCGGATGCAGTTCCGCTGGCTGGTCCATCTCGGCCGGGAAGCCCGAGCGCCCATAGCCGCGCAGATCACCAACAAAGACGCGCAGCCCAGCGCGGGCGAGATCTTCCGCCAGTGATCCTCCGGCTACCGGCAGATCGAACGACGCAACACCAGCCACCCGCGCACCGTGGATGAGCAAGACTGCAGGTGCACTCGATGCAAGGTCAACCACGCTTACCTCGCGCAAAAACAACGGCAATCCGTCGGTGTTCGGGACAAATTGGTCGCGGCGGCGTACTTCTTGAACCATGTCCGATCCCCTCGCTCATTCAGAGGACCAAGAGTAGGGCATCAATTACCACGCTACAATGCATCAGTAGGCATAGATCGATGCTGTGGAGACATGGTCACACGTGGACATCAACTTGCTCCGGGCGTTCACCGCGCTCGAATCGACACTCCACTTCGGTCGAGCAGCAGAACAACTGGGGCTGACCCAGCCGGTTCTGAGCCGCCGTATTCAACGATTGGAGTCCGAGCTAGGCATCTCGCTCTTTGAACGGTCGAGTAGGCAGGTCTCGCTCTCTGCAGCAGGTGAGGCGTTTGCTCCTTTGGCCAGGCAAACGCTCTCGACGCTGGAGATGGCCGTCAGTGTGGCACAGTCGGCAGCCCAGGGCGAAATCGGACAGCTGCGCATCGGCTTCGTCGGGTCGGCGGGCTACCGCATCGTGCCAGCCCTGGTTCGTCGCTATCGCGAACGGTATCCGAGCGTCAGGCTCGAACTCCAGGAGCTGACGACCGCCATGCAAGTCGGCGCGATCAACGCGCACTCGATCGACGCGGGTTTTGGGCGGCCGCCGGTCATCGCCCCGCAGCTCGCCAGCCGTATCGTCTGGTCCGAGCCAATGGTGGCGGTCGTGCCCGACGGTCATCCGCTCTGCAATCACGCCACGATAGATCTTGGCGATCTGGAAGGTGAGGGCTTCATCCTCCCGCCCCGGGATGAAGGACCAGGTCATCGAGATCGCATCACCGCCGCTTGCATGCGGGCAGGGTTCACGCCGCGGGTCGTTCAGGAAGCGCTCCAGCTCTCGACGGCGGTCGGACTGGTGGCAGCGGGGCTCGGCGTCACGATTGTTCCGGATTCCGTTCGCGATTTTCGATTGGCTGGTGCGCACTATCTACGTCTCGCGAATGAGTCCGAGCTCTCGTCGGAGCTGGCGCTGGTCTGGGATCCCGAACACCTCTCCCCGACGCTGGAGCAATTCATCGAGGTTTGTGCTTGAAACGATCTCAGCTGCGCGTGCGGAGGCTCTCCAGACGCTCGGCAGCGGCCTCCAGCGTGGCGTGCTCCTTTGCAAAGCAGAAGCGGGCCAGCAGCGGCGCGGTTTCTGGATTCAGATAGAACGCCGACGGCGGGATAGCCGCCACGCCGACCTCAGTCACCAGATAGCGACAGAATTCGACATCACTCTCGAACCCCAGATCCGAGATATCACCGAGTAGGAAGTAGCTGCCCTTGACTGGCAGAGGTGGCAAACCGGCATCGGCCAGAATCGCGCGCAGCCGGTCGCGACGCGCAGTGTAGGCACCCTTTAGCTCAACATAATATCCAGATGTGGCAGCCGTCTCCAGCGCAACCGCCATCGCCTCCTGTAGCGGGGTAGGGGTCGAGAAGACATTGAACTGGTGGACGCTCCGGATAGCGCGATTCAACTCAGCACTCCCAGCGACGTAGCCGATCTTCCAGCCAGTCATCGAGAA
The DNA here is from genome assembly GCA_964399615.1 of uncultured Thermomicrobiales bacterium. GTDB lineage: Bacteria > Chloroflexota > Chloroflexia > Thermomicrobiales > CFX8 > CAYNTE01. The sequence continues at coordinate 13,266 of CAYNTE010000007.1, read as the reverse complement.
GGTCTTGCCGGTCGAATTCAGCGTCAGGGTCCGATCTCGCATACCGTCGAGCGTCGAAATCGGGATGTGCACGGCGCCGTCGTAGGTGATGCGTTCGTAGACCTCGTCGGCCAGCACCAGCACATCATGCTCGCGGCAGAGCTCAGCGATCAGCTCCAGCTCCGCGCGAGAGAAAACCTTGCCGGTCGGGTTGTGCGGCGTGTTCACAAGCAGCAGCTTTGTTTTGGATGAGAAGGCGTTGCGCAGATCGTCGGGGTCGAACGACCAGTCGGGAGGATTCAGCCGCACGACCACCGGAACACCGCCAGCCATCGTCACCTGCGGCACGTAAGAGTCATAGAAGGGCTCGAAGAAGATCACCTCGTCACCGGGGTCGACCATCGCCAGCATCGTCGAGAGCAGCGCCTCAGTCGCGCCGGAGGTCACAGTGACCTCCGTCTCCGGATCAAGCTCGACACCATGCTGATCGAGCCAATCGGCGGCGATCGCCTTGCGCAAGCGCGCCGATCCCTGGCTTGGGGCATATTGGTTGAGGTCCGCCGCAATAGCCTGTGCAGCGGCATCTTTCACGAAATCCGGACCAGGGAAATCTGGAAACCCCTGTCCGAGATTGATCGCTTGATGCTCCACCGCGAGCGCACTCATCTCGGTGAAGACCGTCGTTCCAAAGCTTGCAATACGTTCCGCGGGCCGCATGTTGATTACACCCTCTCCCCCAGCGATACCGACTCCCTGAGTACAATACCACCCCGCCAGAGGAGCTTAGTCAAACTTCTTCATCCGGTCACGCCGGAGCCGCACGCCAAGACGCACCGGACACCACTCCCTGATGATGTGGTGTCTCATGCAACGCTGGCTATGGCACTCCAGCTGATCTCTGGAACAGTAACGGCGTTAGTCGATCTCGGGGTTGGGCTCACGTCCGTTGAGGCGTAACCAGCCCTCTATCCGCTCCTTGACTTCCTCAACTGGACGCTGATTGAGCTGTTTGCGCACGCGCGACCATGTCTCACGATCGGTGCGATAGATCGTGCGGGTGCCACGCCGGTCGAAGAAGACGAACTTCTCGCCGATCTGGAGCTGGAACCAGCGGTAGGTGATGCTCGCCAGGTTCTGCGGCAACGTTTCGCCCGGCACCACCGTGAGCTCGGCGGCGTGGAGATAGAGCGGGTGGAACTTGCCATCGATCTGTTCGTCGTCGATGTAGATCTCGCGCGCCGCGACCATGCCGGGGTTCTCGATGATCAGCTCAGTCACCACGCGATAGTAGTGCGGATATTGCGGGGCACGCTCGACCTTCTGGATGGTGTTGCTCTCATTGGTGTTGATCGCGGGCCGTGGGATCAGCTTCAGAAGCTCGGCGATCGCGGCCTTTGGATCCTCCTGCAGCGCGTTGCCGAGTGAAAGTCGTGTCTTGCCGCTGGGGCTCGTAAATCGCGGCGCGTCCTCGCCATCGAGCATCAACATGCCGAACTCGTTGGCGGTCCTGTTCTCAAATTTCTTGGCCGTCACGCGCCGGGTGATGAGGAACCGATCCCAACCATTTTCCGGGTGGAAGACTGGCAGCACGTCGATTGCCGATTTGGGGAAGCGTGCCTTGACGATCTCGCTGGCGACGATCCAGCCCAGCGCGAACGCCAGCCGGTTGGGTGTTGCGAGCGCAAATGTCTCCTCAGTGATCGACTCATCGAGTGCGATCGGAGGAAGGTCGGCATAATTCTCAACGGCCAGTTGTACAAGCTCTTCAAGCGATTTCAAGCTCATCATGTTCTCCAGGTCACTGATCCAGCGGCCTGCTGGTCGACTGATTATCGAATGTCAATATGTCTGGAGGCGCGTCGTTCGGCTGACGCCAGATCGGGTCCTCCGGTGGTCCCGCACCGGCGATCAGGTGGATCGCTCGCGGCGGCAGGATAACCTTATGAGTGCCAAGCTCGCTCAAGTTGCGTTGCTGGAACTCTGCATCACCGACTGAGACTTCGAGCACGTCCCGAATCGCTGCTCCATCCGGATGAAATGTCAGGCTGTGCAGCGAGCCATGATCGACATGATCGAGCACCTCGCCTACAAATACGTTGGCATCGGTGGGAATGGACTCATTAAGAGCAACGATCCGTATATGCTCGGGGCGCACCACGACCTGCACCGGGCCCAGATCTTGCTCCGCACCTAACACCTGCAAGGTACCGATGCCCGTCTCGACTGCCACACCGTCGTAGAACTGATCGACGACCTCGCCGGGGAAGATATTCACCGATCGTACGAGCTCGGCAACGCGGCGCGAAGCTGGCCGCGTCACGAGATCTCGCGGGTCATCGAACTGCAAAATCTGACCCCGGTCGAGCAGGGCCACCCGGTCAGCGATCTCGTAGGCCTCTTCGAGGTCGCGCGTCGCGATGATGGCTGGCACGTTGATCCGCCGTCGCAGCTCTTGGAGATCGTGTCGCGAGGCACGGCGCACGGCGTTGTTCATCGAGCGAAACGGCTGATCGAGCAGCAATACCTCTGGATCGAGCACCAGGGCGCGGGCAATCGCCACGAACTGCTGCCAGCGCAGGTCCAGATCCTGAACCAGGGTATTGCGAGCCGATGAAAGCTCCACAAGATCGAGCACCTCATCGATGCGCCGGGCTGCCTCGTGGTCAGAGAGTCTGCCTCCTCGTCGCAGTGGAAAGGCCACGTTGTCGGCCACGGTCTGGCCTGGGAAGAGGGCCGAGACAAGCGGCACCCAGCCTACATGACGCTCGACCGGCGGCAGATTGATGCCGATCGTTGCATCGTAGACCGTGCGACCTTGAATCTCGATACGTCCATTCTCAGGCGCATATACACCGGCGACGGAGCGCAGGATCTCTGTCTTGCCTGCGCCATCGCGACCAAGGATTGCAACTAATTCATTGTCGATGCTGAAATCGACCGAGAGCAGATGCTCCCGCATTCGGGTATCGATACGAATGCGAAGGTTCGCCACGGGCGTTTACCCCATTTAGCCACTTCTCCCGGCAGTCGAAGTAGACTGCCACGGGAGTTCCCCTAGCGCGGCGGTGTATCACCAGAACGCCGCATATGCGCAAGGAGAAGCGTAACATAGCCACCGGAGAAATCGGCCATCAGGAAGGATAAGATGATGCGCGACTGGCGCTTTTACTGTGAGGCAGCAGGGCATGAGGTTCAGATCGACACGCTCGATTGGTGCTGCCCGCACGATCAGTCGGCGCTGCTTATCGACGGCTCCAATGAGCTCTCCAGCACCACGATAGATGCCGGCACATCCACCATCGCTCGCTACGCCTCGCTGTTGCCGGTTGGCAAGGACGACCTGCTGACGCTGGGGGCTGGCATGACCCCACTCGTCAAGGGGCAGCTCGCTGGGCATGCTGTCTGGTTCAAGCTCGATTCGATGCTTCCCTCTGGATCGTTCAAGGATCGGGGCGCAGCGCTCGTCATCTCCCACTACCGACGGCTCGGCGTCAGCAAGATCGTGGTCGATTCATCGGGCAATGCGGCTGCAGCAATGTCGGCATTCTCGGCGGCGGCGGGCATCGAGTGCGAGGTCTATTGTCCTGCCACAGCCTCGCCAGGCAAGCTGGTTCAGGCCAGAGCCTACGGCGCAACGGTCATCCCGGTCAGTGGATCTCGCGACGCTGTGGCCGAAGCCGCCCAGCAGGCAGCAGCGGACGACCGCAATGCCATCTACGCTAGCCACAACTGGAGTGCGCTCTTCGCCGAAGGTGTCAAGACATGGGCACTGGAGGTCTGGGAGCAGCTCGGACAACAATCCCCAGCTGCCGCGTTCGTGCCCACCGGCGGAGGAAGCGCGCTAATCGGCGCAGCTCGCGGATTTGCAGCAACCGGCAACATGCCGCGACTTATTGCCGCCCAGCCCACGGCTTGCGCGCCAGTCGTAGCGGCGCTCGAAGGTGGGGCCGACCACGTCGAACCCACAACTGCCGGGGCAACCATCGCTGAGGGCACGAAGATCGCCTCGCCACCGCGCGACGCCCAGTTGCTCCGGGCTGTGCGCGACTCCGACGGCTGGGGCTGCGCAGTCAGCGAAGATGCCTTGAAGGACGCACTACACGCCCTCTGGCAACAGGGTATCTACGTCGAGCCGACGGCGGCTCTCGGGGCGGCGGCGTTCATCCAGGCTGATACCGAGGGGCAGCTCCCTGATGGACCATCGGTCATTCTGGTGACAGGGTCTGGCTTGAAATCGACCGACCTAAACGGCGAGCTGCTCGACGCTCAACGCTAGTCGCGCGTCAACGCAGCCAGCACCGCGTTGACAATGCCGCTACCACGCCGCGTGAATGGCAACCGGCCCAGTCCAGCGTGCGCATTCGAGACATACGCGATGACAATCCGCTCGACCGGATCGATCCACAGCGCACAACCCGAAGCGCCGCCGTGGCCATAACTCCCAGGGGAGAGCAGCGCTGCGCCGGGACCGCCAGCCGTGGCAATCATGAATCCCGCGCCCCAGGGCATTGGTCGCGCGACGCCGCTGGAGCCAGCCACGTTGCCCGGCGTATGGCCACCAGTCTGGTCGGTTGTCATCGTTCGCACGGCCGCTCGCGAGAGGAATCGCGGCCCGTTGGGCGCGAAGTGCTCACCAAAGCGCAACAGATCGCCAGCGGTCGTGATCGCGCCGAAGGCCGGGTGGGCAAGGTCGATTGCGTAGCGGCTGGTGTACATGCCACCTTCGCTATCCTCAGCCGGCGATCCCACAACCTTGGCAAGTCGCGCCCATTGATCATCCGGCAAGCGGAAGTAGCTGTTGCCGAGTTCGGCTGGATCGAGCACCAACGACTGGATCAGCTCCTCACGATCCTTCTGGCAGACTCGCTCGGCCACGCGAGTGGCAATCGCAATCCCATAGTCGCTGTAGCTCAGGCGCTCGCCTGGGGCAAAGAGGAGCGGATAGAGCGAGGCCTCGTCGATCAGTTCCTCATATGGAACCTGGTCGCGCAGTCGCTGCTCGTGAACAGGCGATTCGTAGACCAGGCCAGAAGTATGCGTCACGAGATGCCGCAGCGTGATGTTGCTCTTCGGATCACCAGCAAACTCAGGCAGGATGGCATGGATCGGCAATGAGAGCGTCAGAACGCCACGCTCCACAAGTGCCATCACCATCGCGACGGAATAGAGCTTCGAGATCGAGGCCAGTGGCCACAACGTCTGCGCGTCCGCCGGTCGCCCGGGTGCTGCCTCGCCAGCATAGAGCTCGGCGATCTGCTCTCCATTGTGAGAGACCGCGAGCGCGGCACCGGCGACCTGACCGTCATCGACCCACTCAGCCATCCGAGCCGCTGCTTCACCCAGCAGCCCAGAGGTATCGTCACCCCGAACGTCGCCCATCCTTCAACCTCCCGCATGAACATCGATGCCCAACGACGGTTCAGTGTAGTCGATTGTGAATGAATTACGCGCCGTTAATGAGGCCCGCAAGCGATGTCTGCTCCTCGGCCTCATAGACATGCCGCTTGAGCACACAGATGAAGGGCAGATTGCGATAGAGTTCGCGGTGATCCAGGCCGTAGCCAACAACGTATTCGTTTGGAATGCGGAAGCCAAGGTAATCGACCTCGACCGGCACGATACGTCGCTCGCTCTTGTCGAGCAGCGCACAGACCTTCACGCTGGCGGGCTGGTGACGCTTCAGATACTCCAGCACAAAGTCCATCGTGATGCCGGTATTGACGATGTCCTCGACCAGCAGCACATGCTTGCCACGGATGTCGATATCGAGACCCTTCTCGATGTTGACGCCCTCGGGGGAGGTCTGTGGCCCGGTGATCGAGAGGTATTCAATGGCCAGTGGACGGGTGATCTCGCGCGCCAGGTCCGCCAGGAAGAATGTGATGCCCTTCAACAGTCCAACGAGCACGAGCGATTCGCCCGCATAGTCCTCGCTGATCCGCTTGCCAAGCTCCTGAACGCGCGTCTCGATCTCGCTTGATGAATAGAGGATGCGTTCGATGTCTTCCGCTTGCAGCGAGTCAATCTCGATTGAGCCGTATCCGAAGCGGCCCAGCAGCTCATGGAATGCCTTGCGATGTACGAGGATGACGTTGATCGTCGGATAGAGCGCACGCATGCGGCGGATCTTGCGGTGCTTGCGTGTCACAAGCGATTGCTTCATCGTGGTCAGTTCAATGTAGAGATCTTGCTCGGGCAAATAGAAGTCGGGGGTGAACATCTCCGCGACCCGGCCATCACGCCAGCGCAGCGGAAACGAGCGCGGCTCGTAGTGCCAGCGAATGCGGTAGAAGTCCAAAAACGCTGCAAATTCGGCCTCGGCTGGGTGCACGAAGGGCCGGGAGACATTGGTGCGGTCGATCATAGCCGTCGCTTGGCGGCTCGGCGGAGAGTCATGCATCTTGGTTAACCCCTCTCGTCAGCGTGGCGTCGCTGCTACCCGGGTTCCCCCTCGCCGATAGACTAATTGTAACGAATTTTCGAGTGACTTTCTGTCAAGTTGGAGTTGGGCCGGTTGGCTCAGTCGATGGGGGAGTCGTCGGCGTCACCGGGCGGAAGAGCGGCGTGATCATCGAGAGCCAGTGCTCGGCGAAGAAGAAGCAGTAGGTGGCGATGGCGCTACCGACCAGCGTATCGATCACATAATGCTCGCCGGTATAGACGAGGGCGGTCGCCATCGCCAGGGCATAGGTCAACCCGGCAACACCGATCCACTTCCCGAATTTGAAGCAGAAGAGCGCCACCAGGAAGGTGATTGCCTGATGCATTGAGGGCATCGCGGCCACCGGGTTCGAATCGCCGATGATGTTGTAGGTGCGCTCGTAGAGACTGGAGTTGAACTGGTGCGCAACATTCACCATCACCCGGAAGATATCTTCCTGCGGCGCACGATCGGCCGTGAGCCAGGGCGGTGCTGCCGGAACGAGGAAGTAGATCACCAGCCCGACGCCGAGCACCATCACGGTCGAGACCAGATAGCGCGTGTATGCTTTCGGGCTCTTGCGCCAGAGCAGCACCGCCATGAGGTGCGGCACGAAGAAATAGGACCAGTGGACGAACGTCGCCAAGTAGTCGTACCAGGCCAGATTAAGCGGATCGAAGAACTGATTCTGCAACCAGATCGTCGGCGTCGTGCCGTTGAAGAGCAGGCGCTCGATTCGCGTGACATACTCCGTGCGCAGCGGCACGCCTGTCTCGTCGCTGAGCGAGCGCAGCACGGTGAAGATCAGCCAGGCCGCGCCGTAGGGCAGGAATGCGACGGCATATGAGCGCAGCTTCGAGATCGGGACCGCGGCGATGGTCGCGGCAACCGCCAACCCCCAACCAAAGTAGCTGGGGCTGATCAGAACCAGCGCCACCAAGAAGAGCAGGGCAAAGAGGACGCGAATTACCAGCGCACGACGCGACGTCCAGTTGAGCGGGCTCACTCGACGACGCTGGTCAGGTGGTCTCTGCGGTCCCTGGTCGTCTGGCGGCCGGTTCATACGGGCGTGCCCGGCTATTCAGACGCAACCGGGATGAAGTAGCGGAGTTTGGCCTTGGAGGTCACCGTTACCTGCTCGCCCTGATCTTCGACGTCTTTCACGGCAATGAAACCGCGATACTTCTGCTCCAATACCCAGTCTGCATCGAGATCGTATTGCTCGGCGAGCGTATGGAATGCGTCGAGCGGCATCGAGTCTCCCGCATCGACCGCAGCTTCGTAGAAGTGTCTGCGATTCAGCTCATCGGGCCGGTCTGGTGTGATGATCAAGCGTTCGACAGGTGGACCACCTTCGAGGTGTGCGACGATGTCCTTGATGTCCTTGACCTGCACACCGGCATAGATAATGCCTTCAGGATAGACAACCAAATTTGGGCCCATGTCGCAGAGCTCGATCGAATCGCAGGTGTTGCACATCACTCGATGATCGAGACCGCGCCGTTTCAGCTCGATCCGCAACCGACCGGCAACTGTCGAGCCGCCCTTCTTCATGCAGTGGATGGCAGTGCAACAGAGGACGTGATGATCAGTCCAGTACATAGAAAATCCTCCAGCCAGGCGGGGCGAGGTCAACCAAAGCGATATTGAATGCCGTGGCTGCCAGACGGGTAGGTCCAGGCGATATTGTCGAACTCGTTACACACGATTCTGCAGGTGCCGCATTCGACACAACCCTCGTACGAGAAGAGCACAGTGCCGTCGTCTTGCGGGGCGTAGCACGCCGCTGGGCAGCAGTTGATGCACTGCTGCTTCACGCATCGCTTGCAAATCTCATGATCGATGATCCAAATATGCGCCCGGCGTGGATCGACGTTATACGAGTTGACCGCAAGCTTGCGCTCGAGTCCGGCTCGGTCTCGGATTCCATCGATGGCGACCACGCGTTCTCCGCCTCTCAAAACTTCTGGCTCCCCCGTTTCCCTCCGCCGAGTCTACCATCTTGCCTCTGCGGCTCAGAGATCGCTACGATGATCGATCGCGCTTGATGCGACGGGCGATCTGGAGCACTGTAGCTTGAAGTTTGTTGATGCTGCCGCCAAATTCGCGGTTGATCAGCTCGGCTATGTCCTGCAGGAGTGCCGACCGCACGTCGTCGGGCAGTGCGATGAGGCTGGAGAAGGTTTGGAGCAGATTGACATATTCCTCAGCGGTGTAGGTCACTTCCCAAAGATAGTGGCGCACCGCCACCTCTTCGAAGAGGCCGAGATCCAGAAACCCGTCGTCAATACGGTCTGGGAGGTCGGCTGGTGTCATCGGGCGGCCCATCAGTTCCGGTGCATGACGGCGGTAGACATCTTGCAGCGCCACCCAGTAATCATCCTTGGCGGGTATCGAGAGGTGCGCATGCCACGAGAGGGCAACACAGCCGCCGTGACGCAGCGCTGCCGCCGTTTTCCAGTAGCGCACGCCTGGCTCAACCCAGGCGAACGAGGTCGCGGCAAACACCAGATCGAACGCGCCGCGCTCGACATCCCAATCCTCGAATTCCAGAATCTCTACCCGAGCGTTCGGAAACGCCTTGAGGTGCTCACGCGCCTTAGCTGCCAGATTGGCGCCCGGCTCAAGGCACAATAGCTCGAATCCACGCTTCGCCAGCGGCACAGTAGCCTTGCCTGTGCCGCAGCCAATCTCAAGAATGCGTCCTCGAGGCTCGATCCCACTGAGTTCGACGAGATCATCGAAGAGTTCCGCTGGGTATTCAGGGCGTGCCTTGTCATAAAGGTCTGCGATACGATCGAAGGTTGCCCCCGGCCGCTCTCGGTTCACTCCCACAGCCTGGCCTCCGCTACATGCTGATCTGGCCGACCCTGACAGTCTAGCGCGCATTGAAGCCGTTGCGCGCCGACTTACCAGAAATTAGGGAGAGACCTGGTGAACTGCGGTCTGGCCGCGGAGAACACGAGCGATGTCTTGCGCCGCACGGAATGCGATCGTAGCCAGCGCCTCGTGTGTCGATCCACCCATGTGGGGAGTCAGGACGACATTTGGCATCTCGAGCAGTGGCGTGTTCCAATCCGGCGGCTCGTTCTGCAGGATATCGAGCGCGGCGCCAGCAATATGGCCCGTGAAGAGGGCGTTCTCGAGCGCTTGCTGGTCAATGATCGGCCCCCGTGCAGTATTCACGACGAAGCTGCCGGGGCGCATCCGTGCAAGCGCCCGATCATTGAGCAGCGAGTGCGTCGCTTTCGTCAGCGGCACGTGGATGCTGACGATATCGGCGTTCGCCAGTAGATCGTCCAGGCTAACGATCGGGACGCCGTCGACGATGCTACCGATGCCGTCGCGGCGCGTCGCGATAACCTCGCTTCCAAGTGCTTGGCACGTCTTCGCCACACCGCGAGCGATGTTGCCGAAGCCGATCAGCCCGACCGTCCTGCTACCAAGCTCGTGGCCGAGATAACGGGCGCCATCCCAATCTCTAGACTCCCGCATAATGGAATCGGCGGAGACGATGCGCCGAAGCATGGCGATCATCAGGCCGATGGTCAGCTCCACCACGGCCTGGGTGTTTCCTCCGGGCACGTTGGTGACGACGATACCGTGCTCAACGGCGGCCTCGACATCAACCTGATCGACGCCGACACCGTGCAGCGCCACGACTCGCAACCGCGGCAGCTCCTGAATGAGTTGCCGGTCAAGCGTGCCGATACGTAGCAGCATCCCTTCGGCATCGGCGAGTGCAGCCGCGACAGCTTCAAGGTCCGCTGGCCAATCGATCTGTCGGGGCAGGTCGAACTCGACCACCTGGCCTGCGCCGTCCAGCCCGGCCTCTGCCGCCGCGACGTCGATCGGATGAAGCGGATTCCCGGTCAACACCACCACAGGTCCCTGACTCACGTGCGGTTGCTCCCTCACAATTTACAGTGGCCTGCGGCCGTTGAATCCGCTCTCGAAGTCGTGCCAGTAACGGATATCTGGCTCGTCCAGCTTCCAGCACAACAGAACGATCTCGCCATCGCGGCGGTGGGGAAAATCGATGATACCTTCATCGAGATCTTTGACCAGGATGCCGCGCGCCATCAGCTCTTCGAGCTGTTCCCGCAACGACTCGATACGCTTGCGAATATCCCGATCGAGATCAGCGGCCTCTTCGGAGTGGCCGTTGGATCTCATGACCGGCGAGAGGCTGCGCAGCCTGCCACGCAACTGATCCAGCTTCTGCTTCTGTTGCTGCATATCCAGCAGTTGATCGCGCAAGGCAGGCAGCAATGCCCGCGCCTCATCGAGGCTAAAGAGGCGCATCTGTTCGCCGCCACTACTCATGCAGCGATTCCTTCTGAGGCGTCCTTCATGTCGTGGGGCTGAGTGACGCGCCGATCGCATCGTCTTCGCCACCCTGCTGCAGCCAATACTCGGCTATCTCCGAGCCAGTTGCAAACCAGACGTCGGGGTAGCGCTGGATCTCATCAATCAGTCGCTCCAGCACTTCGATGCGTCCTGGCCGGCCACTCAATTGCGGGTGCATCGTCATCGAGAAGAGACCACCGTAGCGATAGATGCCGCGGAACTCCTCCAGCCAGACCTGCAGTGCCTGCTCGGCGGGCCAGATCGGGCGGTTGAACCTCCCAGGGCCGAAGAGGTAGAACGGTGCATCGTCCAAGGTCCATGAGACCGGTAACTCAACAATATTCGTCCCCGGATGTACCCACGGGATGAAATGACTCATGAGATTGGACGAGTACCGGAACCCGTTCGCCGCCAGCAGCCCGACGGTCGACTCGGTATGGTCCCAGCCTGGCGAGCGATATCCGGTTGGCGCGCGTCCAGTGAGCGAGACCAGCGCCGCGATCCCGCGCTCCAGCACTTGTAGCTCTTCATCGCGGTTTAGGCCGGAGATCGCTTCATGCACCCAGCCATGGTGTCCGACTTCGTGGCCCTGCTCGACAATGGCGATCAGCTGCTTGCGGTGGTTCTCCGCTACCCAACCAGGGATGAAGAACGTCGCGGGTAGATCTCTCCGGCGCAACACATCCAGGATGAGCGGCACCGCGACCCGTGCGCCGTAGAGCCCCTGCGACAATCGACCCGGGTCGAAGGGGCCATCCAGACTGCCGCCCATCCAGAGCGTTTCGGCATCGACGTCAAAGCTCAGCATCACGGCGCATTGCGCGCCATCTTTCCAGCGGCCCACGAGGCCCCCTCTCGTGGTGATGAGGATTAGCCGAGATCGGCCAGAGCCTCCGAAAGCTCCTTACGAATGCCGAGTACGATCGGCGTATCGATCTTGGTATAGGGTCGGGACTCCGCGCTGCGTAGATGCTCGACCATGCGCACCATCTGGCCCAGATTATCGGTCTCGAGCGCGACCACAAACTCATGATCGGCGATGCCGGTCGCGCTGGTCGTATTCGTCAGAATCTCAGGATATTCGCGACCCATCTTGCCGTGGTCGGCCATCGCCGAACGCCGCTCCTCGAACCCGAGCTGATACCACTCGTGCGTCTTGATGAACGGGTAGACAGAGAGATAGCGTGCCGCGGCCTTGCCCTCGACAAATGCCGGCGCATGATCGCTGGTGTATCGCGATCCGAGCACCAGACCAAGCCAGCTGTGCGCGATATCGAGGTAGCGACCGAGTCGCGAACGCCGGATGGCGACAGCGAGATTCTGCATAGCATCAATATCTTCGGTGTGGACCCAGAGTATCAGGTCCGCATCATCTCGCAGCCCGACGGTGGAATAGGCGCCGCGCAGGGTCACATTCGAGACCCCCTCGATAATCGATGCCAGCTCAGTCCGCTGCGCATCGCGCTCGGCATCATCCAGCGCAAGCCAGTCGCGATCGACCTTGTAAAGCCAGAAATTGGTATAGATCGTTGGTGGCAGGTTCTCACTCACGATGTTGTCTACTCTTCTCCCGCTACGTTCAAGTGGCCCCACATCAGGGCAAGTATAAAACGCGCCAGGTTTCAGCATCCCTACCCGGCGAGGTGAGATTGCAACGAGCGCCGGTCCACTCAGCGCCAGGTGGCCTACAGCAGTCCGTGGGCCTTCATATCTTCGCGCAGCGCTTCAAGTTCGGCATCATTCAGCGCCGGGATCGGGAAGGTCATAGACGTACCACAAAGGCCACGTGCGGCCAGCGTGCCCTTGAAGCCAGCCGGGAAGGTCCCAACGCTCGCAACGACACCCTTGCGGATGACCTGACGCTGGAGTTCGAGCGCCCGCTCGTGATCGCCGCTTTGGAAGGCATCGTAGATGCCACGCTCCACGCTGGGGAGCACATTGACCGTCGCGCCGATGATTCCGTGCCCACCAACGCACAGGGATGGATAGAACAGATCGTCGCCGCCGGTAAAGGCGCTGAAATCATGTTCGCTGGCGATCGCCGCGATCTTTTGGAAATAGACCATGTCCTTGTTGCTGTCTTTGAGGCCGACGATATTAGGGTGGGCAGCGAGCTCATCGACGGCTTCGGGGTCGATCGCGACCTTGGTCATGCGCGGGATGTGATAGAGGAAGATCCCGACCGGGCTGCGGTCCGCCACATAGGTGAAGAAGTCGGTGACCGAGACCGCACCCACGGGGTAGTAGAACGGCGGCGGAACCAGCGCAGCATCGACGCCCACCTCAGCGCACATCTCCAGGTCCGACAGCACATCGGCAACCGTCGTGCCATTCGCCCCGCCCATGACAGGCACGCGACCATTTGATGCCGCGACGGCGGTCTCCAGCAAGGTCTTGCGTTGCGGACGGGTCAGGCCAGCACATTCGCCGGTCGAGCCAAGCGCCGAGAGCCCCTGGACGCCCTCTTCGATCAACCAATCGATCACCCGGTGCGTCCCGTCGACGTCAATCTCGCC
>CAYNTE010000006.1:0-37640 GCA_964399615.1 uncultured Thermomicrobiales bacterium | reverse complement strand
TGATGTAGTCGGCGTGACCGGGACAGTCGACGTGAGCATAGTGCCGCGCATCGGTCTCATACTCGACGTGGCTGATCGCGATCGTGATACCACGTTCCCGCTCTTCAGGCGCATTGTCAATCTGATCGAAGGTCCGTGCTGCCGACGCATCACCCTTGAGTGCTAGCGCTTTGGTGATGGCCGCGGTCAACGTCGTCTTGCCATGGTCAACGTGACCAATCGTCCCAATGTTGACGTGCGGCTTCGTCCGCTCGAATTTTTGCTTCGCCATCTCTGTCCTACCTCCTGGGCAACTCCAGTTGCCCTAACCTTCGTTCTTCGAAACCATCTCCTGCGCCAAGTTCGATGGAAGTGGCTCGTAGTGCGAGAACTCCATCGATGAAGAGGCGCGACCTTGCGTCATTGATCGCAACTCGGTGGTATAGCCGAACATCTCGGCCAGCGGGACATAGCTACGAACCACCTGCGCGCCCGCTCGAGGATCCATACCTTCGATGCGTCCACGCTTGGCGTTCAACTGTCCAATGACATCACCCATATACTCTTCGGGCGTTGTCACTTCCACCTTCATCACTGGTTCAAGGACAACCGGCTTGCCACGCTTGACAGCCTGCTGAATGGCCATCGAGCCAGCAATCTTGAATGCCATCTCGGATGAGTCGACATCGTGGTAGGAACCGTCGATCAGCTCTACCTTCAGGTCGACAATTGGATAGCCAGCTGGACCACCGGTCTCCATTGCTTCGCGGATACCGGCTTCAGCCGGTCCGATAAATTCACGTGGGATTGCGCCACCAACGATCTTGTCTTCGAAGACAAAGCCGCTGCCGCGCTCCAGGGGCTCGACATTGATGACCACGTGCCCATACTGACCACGGCCACCGGACTGTCGAACGAATCGACCTTCAACAGAATTGACCGGTTGCGAGATCGTCTCGCGATAGGCAACCTGTGGTCGACCGACTGTCGCTCCGACCTTGAACTCACGCAGCAGGCGGTCGACGATCACTTCCAAATGAAGCTCGCCCATGCCCATGATGATGGTCTGGCCGGTTTCTTCGTCAGTTCGCAGCCGGAAGGTTGGATCTTCTTCTGCCAGCCGCGCGAGCGCCATGCCCATCTTGTCGTGGTCGGCGCGCGTCTTCGGCTCGATTGCCACCTCAATGACTGGCTCTGGGAACGAGATCGCTTCGAGGATAATCTGATCATCCTGATCGCAGAGCGTATCGCCGGTAAACGTTCCCTTGAGTCCAATGACGGCACAGATGTCGCCAGCGATAACTTCCTCAACCTCTTCACGAGAATTCGCGTGCATGCGCAGGAGCCGCCCAACGCGCTCTCGCTCGCCCTTCGACGAGTTGTAAACGTAGCTTCCAGCCTGGAGCTTGCCGGAATAGATCCGGACAAATGCCAGCCGTCCTACATGTGGATCAGCCATGATCTTGAAAGCCAGCGCCGCCAGTGGGCCTTCGGGGTCTGTAGGCCGGGTAGCGTCCACTTCCTCGCCATTCTCAATGACGTGGCCGCGGATTGGTGGCACTTCAAGCGGTGACGGCAAGTAGTCGATCACGGCGTCAAGCATCTTTTGGACGCCCTTGTTCTTCAGCGCCGTGCCGGCAAGGATCGGGAAGAGCTCATTGGAGATCGTTGCCTTGCGCAGGCCCGCCTTCAGCTCCTCGACGGTAATCTCCTCACCTTCGAGGTACTTCATTAGCAGGTCTTCGTCGGTCTCTGCAATGGCCTCAACCAGCTCGGAGCGCATCTCTTTCGCGCGCTCCAGGTATTCAGCCGGAATATCGGTCTGCTCGACTTGCTGGCCCAGGTCATCGTGGTAGATGTACGCCTGCATTGCGATGAGATCGATCAGGCCTGCAAAGTTCGATTCAGCGCCGATCGGCAGGTGAATCGGGGCCGGCTTGGCGCGCAGGCGCTCGCGAATCATGTTGAGTGTGTTGTCGAAGTTCGCGCCCGTGCGATCCATCTTGTTGACAAAGCAAATGCGCGGCACGTGATACTTGTCTGCCTGGCGCCAGACTGTTTCCGACTGTGGCTCGACACCCGCGACAGCATCGAAGACGACGATGCCACCGTCGAGGACGCGCAGACAGCGCTCCACCTCGGCCGTGAAATCGACGTGGCCTGGTGTGTCGATAATGTTGATTCGGTAATCACCCCAGAAACAGGTCGTTGCAGCGGCGGTAATGGTGATACCGCGCTCACGCTCCTGCACCATCCAGTCCATCTGCGAAGCGCCCTCGTGGGTCTCACCGGTGCGATGAATGCGTCCGGTATAGAAGAGGATGCGCTCGGTGGTAGTGGTCTTTCCGGCATCGATGTGGGCGATGATTCCAATGTTCCTGGTTTGTTGCAGCGTTGTACGCTGCTCCACCGCCATGTTTGGTGCTGTTTTGGTACTCATCTCGAAATCTCTATCCCTGTACCTTGGCTACGTGCCGCCAACTCCGCCTACCAGCGGTAGTGAGCAAAGGCGCGGTTTGCCTCAGCCATGCGGTGCGTATCCTCTTTGCGCTTCACTGCAGCGCCAGTCTCGTTGTATGCATCAAGTAGTTCGTTAGCCAGTCGCTCTTGCATCGAGCGCCCTGGTCGTGATTTGGCCGCCTGAAGCAGCCAGCGCATCGCAAGCGACTCTCGCCGTCCCTCTTCAATCTGGACGGGCACCTGATAGGTTGCGCCACCGACACGACGAGGCTTAACTTCCAGCGCAGGCTTGACGTTTGCCAGTGCCTGCTGGAAGACCTCGAGCGGATCGCGGCCGATGCGCTCCTGGATCAATTCGAAAGATCCGTAAACAATGCGTTCGGCCGTGCCCTTCTTACCGCGCTGCATCACCTTGTTGATGAAGCGCTGGAGCACCTGGCTTCGGTACATCGGATCCGGAGGGATCGGTCGCTGTTCGACTGTTCCGCGTCGTGGCATGCTTCCCTGTTTCCTCTAGTCACTTGCCTACACGTTGCGCTCATTTGCGCGTTCAACTTGCTGGTCTCGTACCTAAACGTTTTCGACACAGAAAAGCGGTCACACCGAGTGTGATTCGGGCTCCCGCTTCGCTCGTACGTCTTGCCAAAGGGACAACCAAGTTTCCGATTGCTCGGACTTCGGCTGTTATTCCTGAGGCTTTTTCGTCCCGTACTTCGAGCGCCCCTGCTTGCGATCGTCAACGCCGCGAGCATCGAGCGCGCCACGCACGATGTGATACCTCACACCGGGCAGGTCCTTCACACGCCCTCCGCGAATCAATACCACGGAGTGCTCTTGAAGGTTGTGTCCTTCTCCTGGAATGTAGGCCGTGACCTCCATACCGTTTGAGAGACGCACTCGGGCAATCTTCCGTAGTGCCGAGTTCGGCTTGGTCGGCGTCATCGTTCGCACCTGGGTGCAAACTCCACGCTTTTGTGGAGACGCCTTACCGCGGCGCAATCGCCCGGCATACCGCCCATCAGCGTTGTTCGTGTACCGCAGGGCGGGCGCTTTGGTCTTCTTGACCTTCTTCTTCCGCCCCTTGCGGACGAGTTGATTAATCGTCGGCACTCTTGAACTCTCCTCCTCGAGTCTGTCGGGCCATTCGCCCGAGCATTTCCCGAGCACATCGTTCAACATACGTGACCACAAAAAGTAGCCACAATCGATGAGTCTAACAACCTTGGTTGCTCGTGTCAATCAGGATTTCGGCAGGATTTTACGCCTTTACCCAATCGCACACAAGCGACCGATACGACCTTTGGGCCCCCTGCCGCCAATCTGGCGCTGCAGAGGGCCCAGAAGGTTCCTTAATCGCTATCTTCTGAGGTGGCCAGCTCTTCAGTTTGAACTTCCTCTGGCTCTGATGGAGCCGAGGGTTCAACCTCGGAGATCAATACCGCCTCGCCGTCCGGCAATACTCCGATGAGATGTGCGCCATCGACATCTTCGACCGCGCCATTCTCGGAGCCATCGCCGCCCGCGGCTGCTTCATCGTCGTCATCCTTGCCGGCCCAGAACCCCGACCCCGCCGGGATGAGCTTGCCGATGATGACATTCTCCTTCAGACCTCGCAGGTAATCGACCTTGCCTTCGATCGCCGCCTGGGTCAACACGCGTGTCGTCTCCTGGAAGGAGGCGGCCGAGAGGAAGGATTCGGTCTCCAGCGATGCCTTGGTGATTCCCAGCAGCGCCTGTTGAGCAGTTGCCGGCTCACCGCCCTGGGCAATGATCTCTTCGTTGACCTGATTGAACAGATGACGATCGATCAGATCACCCGGCAGAAGATCGGTATCGCCCGGATCGTCGATGCTTACCTTGCGGAGCATCTGCCGCACGATGATTTCGATGTGCCGGTCGTTGGTGACCACACCTTGCGATCGATAGACACGCTGCACCTCATCGACGATGAGACGCTGGACTGCGTCTCGCCCGAGGATGTGCAGCACTTCGTCTGGATCGAGAGCACCATCGGTCAACTGCGTGCCCGGCTGAATCTCGTCACCATCGCGAACGCGGATGTGTGCCGAGTACGACACTGGGTACTCGCGAACGTCGTGGTTCTCGTTGAAGACGCGGATGATCGAGTCGTCGATCGCGACTTCACCTTCGATGGTGGTCGTGATTGACGGCTGCGACTCATCATCGCTCACCGCAAGGTCGTCGCCTCGCTTGACTGTCGCGCCATCCTTCACCTTCACGGTGTAGCCGGCTGGAATTTCAAATTCCGCAGCCAGCGGATCGCGGCTGGTGATAACGATGCGACGGCTTTCATCATCCTCGACGATCTGAACAACGCCACCGACTTCCGCCACCAGCGCCTTGCCCTTTGGCTCACGAGCTTCGAACAGCTCCTGAACACGCGGCAGACCGGTCGTGATGTCATCGACACCACTCACACCGCCGGTGTGGAAGGTCCGCATCGTCAGCTGCGTGCCAGGCTCGCCGATGGACTGTGCGGCAATCGTTCCGACAGCCTCACCGAGCTCGACCACGTGGCCGGTTGCCAGGTTACGGCCGTAGCAGAATGCGCAGACACCGTGTGCGGCCTCGCAGTTCATCGCGCTGCGGACCGTGACTTCACTGACGTCGCTGGCCAGAATGGCTCGCATAACGTCCTCATTAATCTCTTCGTTTCGATCGACGATCAACTCACCGTCGCCAGTGACGATCGGCTCGTTAGCCATGCGGCCCAAGATACGATCGCCAAAGATATCGTCGTCATCGATAGCGGTGCGCGAGACATACATGCCGTGCTGCGTGCCGCAATCTTCGATCGTGACGATGACATCCTGCGCAACGTCAACAAGACGTCGAGTCAGGTAGCCAGAGTCAGCTGTGCGAAGCGCGGTGTCCGCACCGCCCTTACGCGCCCCGTGTGTCGAGATGAAGTACTCGAACACGGTCAGGCCCTCACGGAAGTTGGAGCGAATCGGGAACTCCATGATATTCCCTCGCGGGTCCATCATGAGTCCACGCATACCCGCCATCTGTGAGACCTGGTTCATATTACCCTTGGATCCAGAGAGAATCATCATATACAGAGGATTCTCCTTGATCAGGTTCGACTCGATAGCTTCCTGCACACGATCGCGAGTCTGACTCCAGACATCAACAGTCATGTCGTGGCGCTCTTCAGAACTCACGAGACCCGTCATGAACTGATTCTGGATGTCGAGAACCGTCGCTTCGGCGTCTTGAATGATCTCGGCCTTGCTCTCCGGGATCATCACATCATCGACGCTGATCGTAATACCGCTGATGGTCGAGTACTTGAATCCAATCGCCTTGATCCGGTCGGAAACCACAGCCGTCGCCTTGGCGCCGTAGATGCGATAGAGATCGCGGATCAATTCCTTCAACGCACCGCGGTCCATGACTCCGTCAATGAACGGCAGTGTCGAGGGCATCTCCTGATTGAAGAGCACGCGACCAACGGTCGTTTCAACCAAACCTTCTGGCTCAAGTGGTGGCTGCTCATCACCCGGGAGCTGGAAGGCCCCTTCCTTTGGATTGAGCACGGTCACACGAGCATGCAGGTCGACCAGGCCGAGCTGATACGAAATGGCGAGCTCGTTAGCACTCGCAAAGTACTTACCCTCACCCTTAGCGTTCTCTTGCTCGAAGGTCATGTAGTAGCAGCCCAGCACGATCTCCAGCGTCGGTGCAATGACTGGGTCACCGTCGGATGGGTCGAGCAGGTTCACCGTCGACATCATCCGCGCGCGGGCTTCGTCTTGCGCCTTGCGCGAGAGCGGCACATGGACCGCCATCTGGTCACCGTCGAAGTCGGCGTTGAAGGCCGGGCAGACGAGCGGGTGCACCTGGATCGCCGAACCTTCGATGAGTTTCACCTCGAAGGCCTGGATTCCAAGCCGGTGCAGCGTCGGTGCGCGGTTCAACAACACCACGTGATCCTGGATCACGTCTTCCAGAACGTCCCAGACGGATGGATCGACGCGCTCGACCAATCGCTTGGCAGCCTTGATGTTGTGGGCCAGCCCGTGCGCATGCAGGCGGTGCATCACAAACGGCTTGAAGAGTTCCAGCGCCATTCGCTTTGGCAGACCGCACTGATGCAGCTGCAAGTCTGGACCGACAACGATCACGGATCGTCCTGAATAGTCGACACGCTTGCCGAGCAAGTTCTGGCGGAACCGGCCTTGCTTGCCCTTGAGCATGTCGGATAGGCTCTTGAGCTTGTGCTTCCCCGAACCTGATACGACGCGACCTCGCCGGCCGTTGTCAATCAACGCGTCGACGGCTTCCTGGAGCATGCGCTTTTCGTTGCGAACGATGATGTCCGGCGCTCCGAGCTCCAGTAGTCGCTTCAGGCGGTTGTTGCGGTTGATAACGCGACGGTACAGGTCATTCAAGTCGGAGGTCGCGAAGCGTCCACCGTCGAGCTGCACCATCGGGCGCAGATCGGGCGGAATCACTGGTAGTGCGGTAAAGATCATCCACTCAGGACGATTTCCGCTCTTCCGCAGCGCCTCGATCACCCGCAGTCGCTTGGCAGCCTTCTTCTTGCGCATGCCAGTCGTGCGGTGGAGCTCGTCGCGCAGGTCCGCGGCCATCTGGTCAAGCTCCAGCTTGGAGACGACCTCGAAGACCGCCTCGGCGCCCATCCCTGCCCGGAACACGCCCGGTGCGAGGTCAACCAGTTCACGGTATTGCGTCTCGGTAAGGACCTGATTCAGTTCCAGGTCCTTGATCTGACTGATGATCTCATCAGCCTCAGCCCGCAAGTCTGCTTGCTGCTGCTCAAATTCATTCTCGAGACGGCGCATCGACTTGTCCGAGGTTGACATGATTTGATCAGCCTCGGCCTCAGAAAGCGCCTCGGCGTTTTCTGAATCATGCGTCGCCTGGGACTCGATCTCCTTGGTGAGATCGCGAATGAGCTTCTTAGCCTCGCTCACGCGCGTCTTGTTGATCGCCTGTCCTTCCTTGACAACGACCTCACCACGGAACTCGATCGGCTCTTCGGCAGACTCACCAATTCTTGCGGTGAGCTGCTCAACCAGAGCATCACCTTGCTCCTGGATCTCAGCAAGCTGATTGTCAACCTGCTGCTGGAGTGATGTGACGACGCCTTCAGAGCCTTCCGTCAAGTTGCTCATCTCTTGCTCAAGCTGGCCGCTAATCTCGGCGGTTCGTTCTTCGAACTCAGCCTGCAGCTCTGCCAGCTCTTCCTCGAGTTCTTCCTGGATCGTTTCGATCAGTTCTTCACGAGCCTCGGTATCAACTTCCGTAACCAGGTAGGACGCGAAGTACAGCACGCGCTCGAGGTTGCGTGGCGAGATATCAAGCAACAGCCCTAGTCGGCTCGGCGTGCCCTTGACGTACCAAATGTGGGTCGCTGGAGCGGCCAGCTCGATGTGGCCCATCCGCTCACGGCGAACCTTGGCACGCGTTACCTCGACGCCACACTTGTCACATACCGTGCCTGCGTGGCGAATTCGCTTGTACTTACCGCAGTAACACTCCCAGTCGCGGCTCGGGCCGAAGATGCGCTCGCAAAAGAGCCCACCATGCTCCGGTCGCAACGTTCGATAGTTGATCGTCTCTGGCTTGGTGACCTCACCGTACGACCAGGCTCGGATGTCTTCCGGCGACGCAAGCTTGATCTGGATCGCGTCGAAGTTGTTCACATCGAGCGATCGGCTTGCTTCGTCCTTATTCAGACGTTCCATCGTTTGCATTCTGTCTTCTCACCGGCTTCCGCTATGTGCTTCTGGCACTCGGAACAGACACGTGATAGGTCTTATCGGGTCAGTCTTCTGTGCGCTCATATCCAGTCAGGCTAATGCGATCGAGGTTGGCCATCAGATCGCGTGCCATGTCCTCGGTGAACTCGACCTTCTCGTCGTCTTCGTTGATCACTTCGATTGAGAGGCCGAGCGAGCGAAGCTCCTTCACCAGAACCTTGAACGATTCCGGCACTCCGGCCTCGGTGATCGGCTCACCCTTCACAATTGCTTCGTAGGTCTTGACGCGCCCCACAGTGTCGTCCGACTTCACGGTCAACATCTCCTGGAGCGTATAGGCAGCGCCATACGCTTCAAGTGCCCAGACTTCCATCTCACCGAATCGCTGACCACCGAACTGCGCCTTACCACCGAGCGGCTGCTGGGTGACGAGCGAGTATGGGCCAGTCGAGCGCGCGTGGATCTTGTCTTCGACCAGGTGCACGAGCTTCAACATGTAGAGGTATCCGACGGTGACAGGAAGATCAAACTTCTCGCCCGTGCGACCGTCGTAGAGCCAGACCTTGCCGTCAGACGGCAGCCCTGCCTCTTCCAGGAGCTCGCTAACCTGATAGTCCTTGGCGCCATCGAAGACCGGCGTCGCGAACTTCACTCCCAGAGCCTTTGCGGCCCAGCCGAGATGTGTCTCGAGCACCTGCCCGATGTTCATTCGGGATGGCACGCCAATCGGCGTAAGAATGATGTCGATCGGCGTTCCATCTGGCAGATACGGCATGTCTTCGACGGGCAGAATCTGAGAGATCACACCCTTATTGCCGTGACGGCCGGCCATCTTGTCGCCCTCGGAGATCTTCCGCTTCTGAGCGATCATGACGCGCACCATCTCGTTGACACCTGCTGGCAATTCGTGCTCGGAGTCGTCGTCCCGCGTGAAGCGCTTGACGTCGATAACCTTGCCGTTGACACCGTGCGGCACGCGCAGCGATGTGTCCTTCACTTCGCGCGACTTCTCACCGAAGATTGCGCGTAGCAGCCGTTCCTCGGCCGATAGCTCAGTCTCACCTCGCGGCGTGACCTTGCCCACCAGGATGTCGTTTGGTCGCACCTCGGCACCGATGCGGATAATCCCGTATTCGTCGAGGTTCGCAAGACTTTCAACACCGACATTCGGGATATCGCGTGTGATGTCCTCTGGACCCAACTTGGTATCTCGTGCTTCGGTCTCGTACTTCTCAATATGAATCGAGGTATAGACATCGTCGTGAACGAGACGCTCGCTGATCAGAATGGCGTCCTCAAAGTTGCCACCCTCCCAGGGCATGAACGCAACCAGCGCATTCTGGCCGAGAGCCATCTCACCCTGATCGGTGCTCGATGAGTCGGCAATGATCTGGTTCGGCTCGATGTGCTGGCCTGGTTCCACAATCGGGCGGTGGTTGATGCAGGTGTCCTGATTCGAGCGCACGAACTTGCGTAGCTGATAGATGCGCTCCTGACCGTTATCCTGCTGCACTACGATGCGATCAGCTGTCACCGACGAGACTTCACCGGCGGCCTTCGCAACTACCACCTGACCTGAGTCGCGAGCTGACTGATATTCCAGTCCAGTGCCAACGAGTGGCGCTTCTGGCCGGATAAGCGGCACAGCCTGGCGCTGCATGTTGGCACCCATCAACGCTCGGTTTGCGTCATCATGCTCCAGGAACGGAATCAGCGATGCAGCAACCGACATGATCTGCTTCGGTGAGACGTCGATGTAGTCAACGCGCTCCGGTGGCGCAAGCTCAAAGATGCCCTTGCCAAACCGGACCGGGATCATCTCGTTGACGAAGTGCCCAGCGTCATCGAGTGGCTCGTTCGCTGGCGCAATGTTGAATCGTTCTTCCTCGTCGGCCGCCATGTACGTGGTGACGTCAGAGACGAATGGAACCAAGCGGACCGATGGAACATCGGCATCGCGAAGCGCCTTGAGCAGCGTTTCGTCCAGCGTGTCGCCAGCCTGGGCTTTGACACCGTTTGTGTCGATATCTTCAGCAAGCTGCTGGCCAATCAACACCTCGTCCTCGACCTTCGCGCCCTTGAGAGGCACCAGATGGAAGACCTGGCGATATGGCGTCTCGATAAATCCGAACTCGTTGATGCGCGCGAACGTTGCTAGCGAGCCAATCAACCCGATGTTCGGACCTTCAGGCGTCTCAATCGGACAAATGCGTCCGTAGTGCGAATGGTGGACGTCACGAACCTCAACTCCAGCTCGGTCACGGCTCAGGCCACCAGGCCCAAGTGCTGAGAGCCGTCGCTTATTCGTGAGCTCAGACAGCGGGTTTGTCTGGTCCATGAATTGCGAGAGCTGTGAGCCGCCGTAGAATTCGCGGACCGATGCCGTCACCGGCCGGACCGTGCTGATCAGACCGTTTGGTGTGACCTGATCGATATCCTGCAGCGTCATCCGCTCCTTGATACCGCGCTCCAGCCGCTGTAGGCCGGTGCGAACGTGCATCTGGATCAACTCTCCGACGGCACGCACACGGCGATTGCCAAGATGATCGATCTCATCTGGCTCTCCGTTGCCGTTATTGAGTCGCACCATCTCGCGCACGATCTCAAGCAAGTCCTCTGGCTCAAGCACGCGATCGTCCAGGTTCACCGAGCGGTCGAGTCGCTTGTTGAGCTTGTAACGTCCGACACGAGCTAGGTCATATCTGCGTGGATCGAAGAAGAGTCCTTCGCAGAGGTTCAACGCGTTCTCGCGGGTCGGAGGATCGCCAGGTCGCAGTCGGCGGTAGAGCTCGATCAGCGCCTCTTCGCGATTCTTGGTTGGGTCTCGCTCGATCGTCGATTCGATGTAACGATGTTCTGGATGCGTATCAACGTCGGCGAACAAATCAAAGAGCTGGTCATCGGTCTCAAAACCAATAGCACGCAACAGAATCGTGACGGGCATTTTGCGCTTGCGGTCAACCTTGACCGAAAGAATGTTTCGATTCGACGTTTCGAGCTCGAGCCATGCGCCGCGGTTCGGAATGAGCTTGGCGCGACAAAGGTCACGACCTCGAAGCTGGTCTTCGAGCAGCTCAAAGTAGACGCCCGGAGAACGAACGAGCTGTGAAACGACGACACGCTCAGCACCATTAATAATGAAGGTGCCCTGATCGGTCATCATCGGAAAATCACCAAGAAAGATCGGGCTTTCCTTGATTTCGCCCGTTTCCTTGATAACGAGGCGCACTTGAAGTTCGAGTGGAGCAGAGTAGGTCATGTCGCGCTCGCGACAGACTTCCTCGCTTGCTCGGAACTCCCCGAACGAGTGTTCAAGGAAGTGCAATTCCATTTTGTCGTTGTAATCAACGATTGGAGAGATCTCACGAAAGAGATCTGCTAGTCCATCAGTCAGGAACCAGTTAAATGAATCCTTCTGAATCTGGATAAGGTTAGGAAGTTCGAAATCTGATCGAGTTCGGGAGAACGTCAAACGTTCTACTCCAAAGTTCGAGAGCACTGGGTCACCGTGGCCATTCGGCCCGAGAATCGCCGAGACTCGCTCAGTCATGCAGTTGTGCTCCTCCTGAGTATGTAGCGCGGCCGCTTCGCGTCGGATCTTCCGCTAGATGGACCGGGCACGTATGTTGCGAGACAACGTTGGGGTCGTCGGATTCGGTCGTTCCCGGCCCTGAGACCAGAAACGCCAAAAAAGGAGGGCAAGGCCTCCCTCAACCGAATTCGTATTTAATTCGGACGAACTCTCCCAAATTGAGGTTCAATCGTCCCGCTCTGCTTGCGCCCATCTCCAACAGCAACTAGTAATGTTACTCCTGAATACGGGACTTGTCAAGGCCAATTCGAAAATCCGGCGGACGATACTCCTATTGTACAATTCGGCGTCAAGAAGCCTCGAATTTGCTGATGGCTGGGAGGTGAGCGATGCAGATGATGGACAGCCCTCCGGAACCGTCGCGTCCAGGCCCGAATGCTACGCCTCTCAGCGAACTGCTCCGGTCCGCAGCGGCCGGTACGTTGCTCGTGTTGTTCGGGCTGCGGCTGGCGCTCGCCGTCATGGGTGTACCCGACTGGACAGTGTCCTGGGAAGTCATTGCGGTTGCCACGCTGCCGGCATCCTGGATCGTTTCGCAAATTCCGGGGTTCGATGTGCCGATCATCCAGCGCATGACCGCGAGCGATGCCACACTCTTTCTCATCGCCGTTACGATCGCAACCTACCTTCTGGCGACACTCACCGTACGGCGTGCTGCGCACACGCCCGGATGACCCAACACCGGGTATCGTTTGAAGAGGCACATTGATTCCACTAATAATGGGTGATGCAAACAAATCGGAAATGGGAAGGATCCAATATGGCCCGTAACCTGGTACGCAGTATTCTCGGTCTTGTGCTCGCCGCCGCAGTAACCTGGCTAGCTGACAAGCTCATCGATCAGATGTTCGGCCCAGAAGAGGACTTTGAGGAAGAGCCCGCCTAACGCAATGGAACCTCGCCGGCGTGCACTGGCCATTATTAATCCCGCTACCGGTGCGGTCAGTGTCAATCGCGTCCGGAAGGTCCTCGAACGTCTCGCGGACGAGACTGATACCGAACTGAAGATCGTTGAAACTAAGGCCGAGGGCCACGCGACAGATCTTGCCCGCGATCACGCAAGTGACGTTGACCTCATTATCGCCGTGGGCGGAGACGGCACGATGTCAGAGGTTGTCACCGGCGCCATCGATTCCGATGTCTGGCTAGCCCTGATTCCCCGCGGTACAACCAACATGATCGCCAAAGATCTTGGCATCCCGCTGTCGATATCTGGCTCGGCTCGCTGCGCGCTGACCGGCACGACGACCGTCACGCTCGATGTCGCCAAAGTCGATGGCACCGTCTTCATGCATATGGGCGGAGCTGGACTCGACGCTGTGATTATGCGCGAGACTTCCAGCCGGTGGAAGCGCATTTTTCGCTGGGTCGCGTACGTTTGGCCTGGGCTCCAGGAACTACGTCAGAAGCCATTCCCCGCAGAAGTAGACGTCGATGGCGAAACGTACCAAGTTCGCGCGCGCATGATCCTGTTTGCGCTCGGTGGTTCACTCGTCCACCCACGCTTCACCGTCGGCCGCGGCATCGATCGCATGGACGGTCAGCTGGATGTCATCGTTGCCGACCCACCGACTCTTTCAGCGATTCTTGAGACTGTCTTCTGGTTCATGCTTCGCAAGCCCTACCGCTCTCGCTGGCACCATCACTACCGAGGTCGAAAGGTAAGCGTGACATCTGATAGGCCAGTTCCCGTCGAATTCGACGGTAGCTATTATGGTGAGCTGCCGGTAACGATCGAGATTCAAGAGCGCGGCGTCACGGTGGTGGTGCCGAAACTACCGACACCGGGCGAAATCAAAGCGCACGCGAAATCGTAATCCCCTACTGCGCCGCCGGCCGAAAGTGGAACGAAACTTCGCTTTTGAGATCCACCCCAAGGTCTATTGCGTCGACCAATTTCTGCGCCTTGATACAAATGTTCTGATGGTTGGGCATGTGCGTATTGTCGAATCCACAAACGTGCCCGACTGGGCTACCGTCAACACGAACTTCGGACCCTACCAGGATGACGCCGGCTGCTTCGACTTCGAAAAAGCCGATCAGTCCGACACGATCCACGTCGTCACCGGGCTGAGCCGGCTCATTGGTAACCATCAATTCATGGATGGCTCCACGCACCACCGCACGAGAATCCAGCCGCTCGAGCTTGAGTCCGCGATCAGGCCGCTTACCCTGTAACACGGTCACGATCCGGCCGGTCACGGTTCGATTTGCATGATATGGATTCGTAAAGACCCCTGGTCCCGTCATGCTAGCCAGGTAGCCTGCGGTCAGCGATCATGGATAGGTGACTACAGCATCCCACGGGGTGCCGCCACCAAGTTTTCCCCAGTCTTCGCCATCGACGAAGACACGCACGAACTCGGCGTTTCCGGAAGTGATAGTTGCGGAGTCTCCGTAGAAGGCGTCTGTCCAGCCATCGGCCGGTACGACACCGTCAAAGACAACGGTCCCGCCATTGATAGTGATCTGAACCCACACTTCTTCATCCGCGAAGACGGAGAACGTGTGGGCGCCGCTCGTCTCAACCTCTCCCACCGTGTTGTAGGTCGATTCCGTGCTATCAGTCGAGTCTGTGCTCGCCGCTACATCGTTGGTACCAACATCGCTCGCGGCACTACCGTCGGACTCATCGCTAGGTTCATTGGACACCGGAGGCGGGGTTTCAGTTGCAGCTGGCGAAGCCTCGGCTGTGTTCGTAGCGGTCGCTGAGTTTGATGCCTCAAGGTCAGCCGTAGCCGTCTCGGCAACTAGCGCAAGCAACGACTCTTCGACCGGAGTAGCCGTGGGTTGAACGGCAACAGTCGGGAGCTCTTCTTCGGCTGGCTGGAGATAAGCTGAATAAATCCAAGTGAAGGCAACAAATGAGACGATCAGCATGAACGCGATAATGGCGAAGTTGGGTGCCCAGTTTGCATGAATATCGACGGAGCTTACCTGAGGCACAACATCCTCTGGCTCTGCTTCGTCGACCTCACCTGCGGCTTCATCGTAGAGATTGAGTACAACGGCCGGGTCAAGGCCGAGATATTGCGCGTAGTTGCGCACTATCCCCCGCGCATAAGCACGGGGCGGAAGTTCATCAAAATCGTGCGCTTCGATCGCTGCAAGGTAATTGCGATTAATCCGCGTCACGCGCTCAGCATCACGCAGCGTTGCACCCTTGTAGGCTCGTGCACGACGAAGAAGATCGCCTAGATCAGACATCTCGCGCGATTACGCCCCTCGCCGAAGATTGAACTCACCATCCCCATCGTGAGCTCGAGTGGTGAACAACGACTCTCGCTGGCGTCATTCACCGTGTTCCCTAATACCGCTTCTTGTCCCGATCACGTAGCAACTCATCAAGCCGTGGAGTCGGTCGAGTCCGCTCCTCGGTATCGAATTTGCCACGCCATGCGTCATCGTTTGGCAGCCACCAAACACCGATACTTGACCGGCAAGCAAGCTGGTCGGACTTTACCACAGCGTTTGTCCGGTCAGCGAATGCCCATGGATTGGTGCAAACGCCAGTTGCGCCATCCTGATTGCGACGGAAGTCCCGGCACGTCTCACAACAACGCGGGATGCTCGCTGCCCAAGGCACCGAATCGATCGGATCGGTCGCTTGCGCCGGAGGTCGCTCTCGCTTCTTCGAGGCCGAAGGTCGCGAGACAGGCTCTGGAGTAAAGGTCGGTGGTTGCTGATGAATCTCAAATGTTGCGTTGTCGGTCAACACGCTGGGACTCGGCTCAGTCGGCGCCTCAGAATAGTCGTCGACCATTTGCTTTATGTCCGGCAGCGGATCAGTCGGCTGCAGGAACGTGGGCGGCATGTCGAGCGATGGTTCGACCTCAGCTGCCTGAGATCCACCTGTGATCGGGGAGAGCTGCTCTGTATACGAATGATCGCTAGGTGACCACGAGCCAGATTGCGTGCCCGACGACCCATGCCTAGCGAAATCGATCGTCCGCCGCACCGGATTCGTATCGTCAGCCTCATCCAACCATGCGGCCACATCGTCAACGCCAACGCGGAAGGGAGTCTGTCGCGCGTCCTGGTCGTGTGACTGCTCACCCAGATGATCGCTCTGATGCTGCGCAGAATACGGCCAGCCGTGTGGGCGTGGCATTGGGCCAACTCGTCGGCGCACCGCCACATCAGTAACGCGGTCCGTTGGGTTTTCCAGCGGTGCGGCTGGCTGAGGCACATCAACGATCGCATGCCCGTCACGATCTGCCTCGTCATGTTCGTCTGCTGTTTCGGTCTCAAGTCCAGGCCGCGGCTGCCACAGATCATCGTCCCACGGATTGCGGCAGGCAAGCTCGTTGCGTCGAACGAGCAGTACGTCTCTTAAGTCACTTCTCTGTGGGTGTGTACAAATCCCTGAGTTGGCAATTCCGGCTTCCTCCCAATAGCGGCATGTCCCGCACTTGCGGCGCATCCCCACGGTTCCCCCCAATAGTCTTTACGATCCGACTATTTGTGGCACAGGCGTCCAACGGTTATGCGCGACAGCATCGCCCAAAGGGTGAGCTGGTTGGATGCTTCCCCATACTGTGCCAATTAGTCATAGCTCGTCGAGGCAACATCGATTCTACATGGCCCCAACGTGTGGCACAACTCAATCCGAACGAACGAATGCCACTATCAGGATTTCCGAAACGTTGTGGGCATCTCGTACCTTTGCCACGCCCTGCCAACGCTCCGCAGACGAAGAAGGTTATCCAGATCTCTCAGCCCGGACCGAAAGAATCGGTATAATCTACTGCTGCTGCGACGCTTCGGAGCGCGCCGGAATCGAAAAGGAGCAAGCGTGGAACTCCTGCACCTTCAGCCGAAGACGGACACGTCACCGCGGGAACCGAATCACTCGAGTTCACCAGATGACAAGCACTACTTTGTCTGGACAATCGGCTGCCAAATGAATGAAGCGGAATCGGCCAAAGTCGAGGCGATTCTGAACCAGGCTGGTTACCACCAGGCTCAGGATGAGAGCTTAGCCGACATCATCGTCCTCAACTCCTGCGTCGTGCGCCAGGCGGCAGAAGACAAAGTGCGCGGCAAGGTCGGCTCACTCTTACAAATCAAGCGCGAGCGTCCAGACGTCAAGATCGCTGTCACCGGCTGCATGGTCACGGGCCAGGAAGACAAGCTCAAGGAGCAGTATCCCTACGTCGATCTCTTCTTCGAGCCGTCCGATTTCGGCCGCTTGCCGGAGCTGGTCCCCGAGTTACGAGACATTGATCTGGATTTGGCCGAGCTACCGCATTATTACGAGGAGAGTCCAGCCAGCGCGCAAGTCACCGCCTATGTGCCGATCATCTACGGTTGCAACTTCGTTTGCTCATATTGCATCGTCCCATACCGCCGCGGGCGCGAGATCAGCCGCCCGTTCAACGAGATCGTTGAGGAGGTTCGCAGCCTTGCCGATCAGGGCGTACGAGAGGTGACGCTGCTCGGCCAGACTGTAAACGCCTACGGACACGATCTCCCAGAGGGTCAGGACCTCGCTGATTTGCTGACCGCCGTCAACGATATCGATGGCATCGAGCGCATCCGGTTTCTAACTTCGCATCCGAAGTACTTCTCCGACAAACTCATCGAGACGATTGCAGACCTTCCAAAGCTCTGCGAGCATGTGAACCTGCCAGTACAGGCCGGAGACAACGAAGTGCTACGCCGCATGCGCCGAACCTACACGCATGAGCATTATCGTGACCGCATCGCAAAGATTCGAGAAACAATCCCAGGCGTCACGCTCGCGACCGACATCATCGTTGGCTTCCCGGGTGAGACTAACGAGCAGTTCCAGAACACGATGGCTTTGCTCGACGATATGCAATTCGACAAAGTGCACGTTGCTATGTATTCGCCTCGCCCTGGCACCCTCTCGGCACGCTGGGAGGATGACATTCCTCACGAGGTCAAGCATGCCCGTCATCAGGAGGTCGAAGCACTGCAACGTGGTGTCAGCGCGCGGAGTCACAAACGGCTGGTCGGCACGCGCCAGGAGATTCTGGTCGATGGATTTGCCAAGGGTCGCTGGCGCGGCAGAACACGCGGCAATCAGCTCGTCTTCTTCGAGGCAACCGGGGACTGGACCGGACAGCTCGTCGAAGTTGAAATTCAACGGTCAACCACGTGGTATACGATCGGAGAACCACTAAGCATCACCTCGCCGGTTTAACCAGTCTGTGTATCATCGACGTTCACGCAAGTGTCAAGAGGAGAATTCAGCACGATGTCGTTTCCAGGTACTACTTCAAGATCCAAAGCCATCAGGGAGATGGCTGCATTCGCTCGCCAGCTAGCCATTGAAGGGCGCTGGGAAGATGCGATCGGGGTGAACCAGCAATTGATCGAGCGTTCTCCCCGCGACGTGGATGCACTCAATCGACTCGGCAAGGCATATTTCGAACTGCACCGTTACCGCTCTGCGTACGAGTCGTATGCGGCAGCGCTCGAAGCTGACCCGGCCAACATCATCGCCCGGCGAAACATGGAGCGAATCGAACCGCTTCGAGACATTGAGGAAGACCTTGATTCGGATTCAGCAAAGCTCCCGCCCGCTCGCTACGGAGCGTTTGTTGAAGAAGCTGGCAAGACGTACGTCGACGAGCTCATCAACGTCGCGCCCTCTGCCGTGCTACGCACACTTTCGGCCGGCGAGAAGCTCCAAATACGCCGGGAAGACGGTGAGCTCTATCTGGTCGACGAGGACGATCAAGTCATCGGCCAGCCAGAACCTCGCTTGGCCAGACGCTTGATGCATTTGATGGACAAGGGCAACGAGTACGAGATCTTCGTTACCGCCAATGCCGGTGACCAGGTACGAGTCATCGTGCGAGAGGTCAGCCGCTCACCGGAGATGGCACACATCATGTCATTCCCACAGCAGGTCAACGCTGCGGTGCCACGCGCATACGTCCGGGATTCCCGGCTCTTCCGTGCCGATGAAAACGACCTCATCATTCCCACCGACGACGACGAAGAGATCGAAGAGGAAGAAACGCTGGACCCCGACGCAGAGCTCGATGAGCTTGACGGTGAGGATAGTGCTCTGACTGACGAAAGCGAAGAAAAGAGTGCATTCGACGACGACGATGACCTCGATCTCGGTGACGACGCAGACTAGCGCTTAAGCTTGGACAATCAGCGCGCAAGTAAAAGGCGGGTGTCAAGAATGACATCCGCCTTTTTGCAATATGTTTAATGCCCAGCGCTAAATGATGAAGGTCATCGCAATCAGGACGGCTAGCAGGACCGCGACGATGATGCCCAGGCGAATGAGGTCTTCTCGTACCACAGCGTATTCGTCGTCCCGGCTCATGACATACGTGTGGTCTGCGGTGGTCACGACGACTTCGCCGGCATCGTTGTCGGCCGTGCGATGCGCGACACGGGCGCGTTCGGCTGCCCGGCGAGCTTCGTAGGCCTTGATCTCAGCTTTGCTTCGTTTTCGACGTGATTCTGTGTTTGCCATCGTTCTCTGTTATTCCCGCCTATTCATCGATTGCAATCGCTGATTGTAGCAAACCACACGTTCATGATGCCCTGATAGTGCGACGAAAGACCGTCACGATATCGCCACGCTTGAGGTCCCACGATGCAGCGGCATTCCCGTCTCGAACCGCCAGCTCCAAACCACCGTGGCTGCCGAAAAGTGCGAGCGTCTTGCCGGCTGGCACATCGGCATAGGTGTTCTTGATTCCCCGCACGGTAACGTCGCCGCCACTGACGTATGAGTCCTCGAGGCTCCAAGGAACTTGCTTTCTGGTTATCAGTGTCCGGCAGTTTCCAAACCGGTCCACTGAGACGATTGGAGCACGGATCTCGTCTTCCCCGTCCCGCATCGGTGCCCACGGAAGAGAAACGATTGAACCTGGATCAATTTCGGTGCCCAGATCAGCGAAGTCAACCTCACCGCTCGACAGATACCCCGCCGCCGGCGCAAAGATATCGCGCCCGTGAAAGGTCGATGAAACATTCCCACGCATGAATTCCGTGCGATTGAGTTCGATCGCCCGGCTGGGCGGGGTGTTGCCCGTCAATAGCGTCAGCACCCCGTTATCAGGTGTTACAAAAAATTGATCGCCGAGCTCGACTGCGATAGCGCGCCGCTCCGTGCCAACGCCCGGATCGACCACGATTATGTGCACTGTCCCAGGTGGGAATGTGCTCCAGACAGTAGCGAGCTGAAACGCCGCCTCAGTAACGTCCTGAGTTGGGATATGGTGGGTAATATCGACCAATGTCGCGGCCTGGTTTATCGAGAGCAACGCCCCTTTCATGGCCGCGACATATGCGTCTACGGTCCCAAAATCCGTCAGGATTGTCACGATTCCGTTCGGTTTAGTCATTCACGTGTCCCCCGCGAGAGCTAGTCAATCCCAGCGATTGTACCCGGGACATAGCCTTTTCGCGTGAGCTTTCACGTGCGCCCAAATTCTTGAGCTAACAGGATTTGGCAATCCCTGCGATCTGCCGCGCGAATTCCAGCTCGTCTGGTCGGTTGATGTTGAGGAACGAGCGCAGGTCGGGGTCAAACTCCCGCGACCACGACTCGTCGACTTCGCGAACGACGATGTCGTCAAAGAAGGAGACCACTCGCAAATCATCGATGTCGATCCGACGCTGGATAGATGGCAAGCATGTCGACCGGTATAACGCATGGGTCGTATGAAACGTCTGCCGACCACGCTGGCCCCCGTGCGAGCCCTCGACCACAGGCACCAATGCATCGCAATCCCGTGGCAGCTTCAACATCTCTCGTATGAGTGTGGCGCTGATCAGCGGCATGTCGCATGCCAGGATCAACACCCAGTCGTTCCGCGCCACTTCGAGTGCTGTGGCTATCCCTCCGAGCGTTCCAGCTCCAGGATATCGATCCGCGATGACCGCTGCACCAAATTCGTGATATTGCGGCCGGTCTCCAACGATGAGTACCTCGGCGATGAGTTCTCCAAGGGGCCTCAGCCTGGCCAGGATATGGGCGAGCATTGGTGTGCCATTCCAGTCGAGCAATGCCTTGTCCTGGCCCATCCGCCGGCTCTCACCACCGGTGAGAATTGCTACGCTGACGTTGCCGTTCCCCATCTCGACGCGCTCCTCGCCAATCAGATCTACTTTGCCAGTTGAATCTTGCCAGCGGCAATCCGGCAGCTGGACGCGCAGCGATTTGTAAGTTAGTCGAGATCTGCTAGACTGGGAATATCGAAATATCGACCAGAAGGGATTGCCGGAATCGATGTCCGGAGACCGACCACCCCTACTCGGAGAAGCGTAGCGCCCGACCTCGTGTCGTGGCGCATTTTTGTTTGCGTTCCATGGAGCTAGATAGGAGCCCTGTGATGAACTCAACCCTCATCAGCAAGGTCGAGAAGGCCCGCCGCTACGCCGAAGAACCGGAGCGAGTGCGATTCAAGGCCTTCGAAGTCGACTTTCGAGGTGAGCATGCGAATTATGTCGTGACGATGAAAGACAGTACGTTCGCAGATACGAGCCCCTCGTTCACTTCTCACGGCACCAGCGCCCATATCATGGCCATGCAAAAGATCTTGGCCCAAATGCTGACCGAAGATCAGCAGACAGCGGGAGTGCCATTCAGCTTCTCTTCTACACCTTCTACACTCATCAGCAAGGTTGAAAAAGCTCGACGGTATGCCGAAGAGCCTCAACGGGTCACGTTCCGCTCATTCAAATCCACGATGCGCGGCGGACACGACGATCATCATCTCTCACTTGAGAATAACGAGTTCCACTGTGATTGCCACTTCTTCGAGGGTCACGGCACCTGCTGCCATGTGATGGCCATGCAACGCATTCTGGAGGACATGTTGACCGAAGAGCAACGAGCCGCTGGCCGGCCGTTTAGCTTCGCCTGACCGGCAGCACGGTCAATTAATTGGAGTGAAAGCTCGGGCGTACCGGGTTACGCTCGACGTGGATCACGAATTCCGCCCCACGCTCATCCGCGATGATTTCGCGACGATCCCATGTGCCATGTACGTGTGGAATATATTGCCGGACTGCCGGCGGGCTCTCCGCCGCGAGGTCAGGTTGCGACGCAGCAGGCGATGCCGCCATTGCACTGATCTTCAGCGCCAGGTAATAACGCACCAACCCGCGCATGAATTTCTGACGGGCTTTAGACACGCTCATACCTCAGCACGTTGAAGACGAAGACCGTAGCACCGCCAACTTCGACCTCGATCTGGTCGGCGGGATACCACTCCTCAAAATCAGTCGAACCTGTCGGTCGCACGATCTCCACGCGTTCGGAGCAATTGCGCTCAACGATGCGCAGGAGCTTGGCGCCATCTTTGTCGTCAACCCCGACGAGGAAGGTGGTGTTCCCCTCGCGCAGAAATCCGCCAGTGGTACTCACCTGAGTGACACCGAATCCCGCATCAAGCATCGCACGCAGCAGCTCGGGCGCATCATAGTCCTGGACAATAAGCACAAAGAGCTTCATGCCGGGCATCTCCTCAGAGCCATTCACGAGTTCACTCGATCCCCACTGGGATAGCATACCGGAGAACAGATCCCAACGAACGGGCCGCACCAGATTGGTGCGGCCCGGATTTGCGTAGTCTTACTGCCGAATATTGGAATCTACCCCCAGTTGAGGGCGATAACCATCAGCAGCGCGACGATATTGACGATCTTGATCATCGGGTTGATGGCCGGTCCGGCCGTGTCCTTGTATGGGTCGCCGACCGTGTCACCAGTCACTGAAGCCTGGTGTGCCATCGAATTCTTGCCACCATGATGGCCCTCTTCGATGTACTTCTTAGCGTTGTCCCACGCCGCACCACCGGTTGTCATCGAGATTGCGACGAAGAGCCCGGTCAGGATCGAGCCGATCAACATGCCACCTACGGCTTCCTTACCGAGCGTGATACCGATCACAATCGGGACCACAATCGGAATCAGCGCCGGGATCATCATCTCGCGCAACGCCTGGCGGGTGACAATGTCCACCGCACGACCATATTCAGGCCGCTGCGTGCCCTCGAGAATGCCAGGCATCTCGCGGAACTGGCGGCGTACTTCGATGACGACCGCTGAGCCAGCCTTGCCAACCGCCTCCATCAGCAACGCACCGAAGAAGTATGGAAGCGCGCCACCAATGATCAGGCCGATAACGACATTTGGATCGCTCAATTCGAAGAAGGGTCTCGGATCGAGTTCCAGGAAGAACGATGCAAAGAGAACCAGTGCTGCCAGTCCAGCCGAACCGATTGCGTAGGCCTTGGTGATCGCCTTGGTCGTGTTGCCAACGGCATCCAGTGGATCAGTAATGGCGCGAACCTCTGCGGGCATCTCAGCCATCTCAGCGATACCACCAGCGTTATCAGTAATCGGACCAAACGAGTCAATTGCCACGATGATACCGGTCATCGAGAGCATTGCCACAGCTGCAATCGCGATGCCGTAGAGACCGGTGTACGGCACGTCACCACTCGTCAGCCCGTAGGAGAGGTAGATTGCGAAGGCGATGATGACGATGGGAATCGCTGTCGACTTCATCGACAGAGCAAGGCCAGAAATGATGTTCGTTGCATGGCCTGTTTCCGAGGCCTCAGCGATATCCTGCACTGGTTTGTACTTGGTGGACGTATAGAACTCCGTTACGACGATAATCCCGACTGTCACCAGGATTCCTACCACCGCCGCGAAGAAGATCTTGAGTGTCGGGCTCAGGCTGAAGTCGAACCACTTGAAGAGCGAGATGCTCGAGTCGGTGATTACCCCGTTGTCGCCCATCAGCCAGCTTGTGACCGGGAAGAACGCGATCACCGCCAGGACCACGGCACCGATTACCCCCTGGTAGAGCGCGCGCATGATGCCCGTATCAGAAGAAGTCCGGACGAAGAAGGTACCGATAATCGAAGCAAAGATCGACACCGCGCCGAGAAGCAGCGGGAATACGATGACTGTTTCATTGCCATCGAAGACGATGTCGCCGAGAAGCATCGCAGCGATAACGGTCACTGCGTACGTCTCAAACAGGTCAGCGGCCATGCCAGCGCAGTCACCGACATTGTCGCCAACGTTGTCGGCAATCACTCCCGGGTTACGCGGGTCATCCTCTGGGATACCCGCTTCAACTTTGCCGACCAGGTCGGCGCCGACGTCGGCGCCCTTGGTGTAGATTCCGCCCCCGATGCGGGCAAAGACGGAAATGAGCGAACCACCAAAGCCCAGGCCGATCAGCGAATCGACATCGCCGAAGATGGCATAGAAGAGCGTGACCGAGCCGAGGCCCAGCCCTACCACGAGCAGGCCCGTGACTGTGCCGCCCTTGAACGCCGTGCTGAGCGCTCCATTGAGACTATGGCGTCCCGCTTCGGCCGTGCGGACATTCGCACGTACCGCGACACTCATGCCGATGACGCCTGCAGCCGCCGAGGCTACCGCGCCAAACAGAAACCCGAGTGCCGTTTCCCAATTGATCAGGATTGCGAGTAATACCGCAACGATCACTGCGACGACAGCAACCAGCTGGTACTGGCGACGCATGTACGCCTCAGCACCCTCCTGGATCGCCTGCGCAATGTTCCGCATCCGTTCGTTGCCCTGCGGCTGGGCAAGTACCGACCGAACAAGCACAAGACCGTAGGCAATCGCAGCAATCGATGCGATGCCCGCGATCAGTAGACTCCAGCCAACCTCACTCACAGCCACCCGCTCCCCATTGAGTCATGTCGAACATGCCGAAGGCATTTCCAACCGATGAATGGCCGGAAAAAGTGCCAATCTAACCGCGCTATTCTAGGCATTTTCGCTATCCCCTGACAACTCATGGCAGCCGGTCTATCCTTTATCGCGTGCTGGATGCATCAGCGTCCTCACCAGCCAGTCGATTAGATCTGCAGTCGGGCACAAATAAGAGGAGAGAATCCTGCATGTCTCGAGGCGACTACCACGTCCACACGAATTTCTCGGTCGATAGTGACGCTGTCATGGAACAGCAGTGCCAGGCGGCTATCGCCGCAGGCATTACCGAGATCGCCTTCACCGAGCATGTCGATCACGACACGTGCGATCAGGAGTCCATCGATCACTATGATATCGACGCCTACCGTGCTGAAATCGACCGCTGTCGAGCAGTCTTCGAGGGTCAGCTCCAGATTCTCCTCGCGGCCGAAGTCGACTGGAACCACAGCATTGCCAAAGAAGTTGAGGCATTCGTCACTCGCCACGAATTCGACTTCATCATCGGCTCAGTCCACAATCTCGATCACCGATATGTGGGGTTCTTTCCAGTTGAAGACTTCGGCGGCCCGCGAGCTATGTATGAGTCCTACTTCGACGAGCTAGCTGGCCTGGTGGATGCAGGCTTCGCTTCCGTCATCGGACACGCCGACCTGCCGCGCCGCTACCACGGCATCTCGCCACTCGACGTCGACCGCGAACATTTTGAAGGCCGTTACCGCGAGATATTTCGAAATGCCGCGCGCAAGGGCATCGGATTCGAGCTCAATACCTCGCTCATTCGCAAGGGAACCTACGCAACCCACCCTGAGCCGGACGTTATTCGTTGGTTTATCGACGAAGGTGGCGACGTCGTCACGATCGGCTCTGATTCCCACAAACCAGAAGACACCGGGCACAGCATTCAAGACACCGAGCGCAGATTGATTGACCTCGGCATCGACTGGCGAACGTCATTCGTAGGCGGAGTCGGACGCAAGGTCAAGCTGACGAAATAGCTCAGAACTTCAGCTTGCGAAAGATCGGGCGTGGCAGCTGGCGAATCACGGTCATCACCCAGCGCAATTTGCCAGGCACCCAAACTATCTCACTGCGATTCTTGAGACCATCCACGATCGCCGTCGCGATGGCTTCCGGTTCGGTAGCAAGCGGGGGCGTCTTCAAGTGCTCGGTCATCTTCGACTTGGCGAACCCGGGCCGCACAATCATCACGTGCACGCCAGTGCCTTGCAGCGCATCACCAAGCCCCTGGGCAAACCAATCGATTCCAGCCTTTGCCGACCCATAGATGAAGTTCGAGCGCCTGGCTCGCTCGGCAGCCACCGACGAGAGCACGACGATGGCACCGTGCCCCTGCTTTCGAAGTCGCTGGGAAATGGGTATCAGGACCGACATCGCGCCTGTGTAATTGACTTGAGCCACCTGAACGGCACGCTGGGCATCGGTCTCATCCCGCTCTTGATCGCCGAGCAGCCCGAACGTCACCAAGACAAGATCGATATCCTGTGGACTTGAGAAGAGGAGGTCGACAAATCCCGGGTGGGTATCAAAGTCGAGCGCATCGAACGGAACGACATCGACAGTATCCGCACCGCGTGACCGGAGAAATTCAGCGCGCGATTCCAGATGCTCCACATTCCGGCCCGCCAGAACGAATTCGCTGGCACCACGCGAGATCAGCTTCGTCGCGGTAGCGATGCCAATGTCTGAGTCTCCTCCCAGAATCACTACGCGCTGGGGCAAACCGAATGCATTTTCCATTCTTTATCGACCTTCCTCTCGCAACCGCAACCGGCGATCAAGATCTGAACGCAAGCGCCGGCCTGGATCGAGAGCATTTGCAACATTCTGCCAGCTGGTAATCTCCGGGTACATCTCAGGCAACAACCCAGCTCGCATCCGTGCATCTTTAGCCAGGTATATTCGACCGCCAGCCCGAACCACTCGCTCGTCTAGATCATCAAGGAATGCTCCAAGATCGTCCCAAAGCGTCGGGATGTCTACCGCGAGCGTCCAGCCAGCTATGGGAAATGACATCAGTCCGTTGCCGGGTCCCATGCGCTTGAGAACGACCAGAAAGCTCGGACAATTGCGCACGCTGAGCTCTTCGATAGCTTCACGAATCAGGTCGGATCGCTCTTCAGGCACTACAAACTGATGCTGAATAAACCCTGCAGGTCCATACATACGATTGCTGTAGTGGACCATATCGAGCTGGTGGAAGAACTGCCACAAGCGCTGGCGGGAGACCTCACGGACTGGGTGACGCCTGAACCAGAGCTCATTGAATGCCGCCACACTCGACCGTCTGATGAGTCCGTTAGGGAAGAGCTCCGGCATGGTCAGCGTCGGAGGCGGGGTAAAGTCCAGTGCTCCATCCAGTTGGGCGCCCAGTTCTGACCGTGCCGTGTGATTCCCCTGATACAGCACACCACGACCAAGATTGCGCCCCTTGGCCAAGGTATCAACCCAGGCAACTGAGTAACGAAAATCGCGGTCGCTCTCGATCATGCGGGTCATCAGCTGATCGAGGTTGTCGACGCGCTCGGTCAATACGGTGACGTAGGATGTCTCAATTGGAATCATCTGTAGCGTGGCCTGGGTGACAAAGCCGGTCAACCCCATCCCACCCAATGTCGCGCGAAACACATCAGCGTTCTCAGTAGGGGACGCTCGCAAGCGCTGCCCGGACGCGGCCAACAGCTCTAGGTCAACGACGTGGTTCCCAAAGCTACCGTCGAGATGGTGATTCTTGCCATGAATATCAGAGGCAATCGCGCCGCCGACAGTCACAAAACGAGTGCCCGGCGTGACAGGTACGAACATTCCCAATGGCACGAACAAGCGCATCAGCGCATCGAGACTCAGCCCAGCATCAACGGTCACCTGATAGCGCTCCAGGTCGACCGCATGAACCTGTCGAAGCTGGGTGAGGTCGAGCACGGTTCCGCCTGCATTTTGGGCTGGATCGCCGTAGCTGCGACCCAGACCGCGAGCAATCAGTCCGCGCTCTGACGGCTGCTCAACCAGCCAGCTGAGTTGGTCAACGGATTGAGGACGGTAGACGCGGGCGAGCGAGGGATTTGTCCTGCCCCAACCGGTGAGTAGCAGATCCGCGGCTTGTATCTTTGCCATGCGCCCCGCTCAACGTTCCAACAAAAATGAAGCCCCGCAATTGCGGGGCTGAAGGTGCAGATCGAGAAGCTGCTGAGTGCCGAGGGGCGGAATCGAACCGCCGACACCACGATTTTCAGTCGTGTGCTCTACCTACTGAGCTACCTCGGCTCATGTCGACGGTCAACGCCGTGATCCCGTCCTGGTGGGCGATAGAGGGCTCGAACCTCTGACATCCACGGTGTAAACGTGGCACTCTACCAACTGAGTTAATCGCCCGCAGAAATGATCTGTGCCGCGAACCCCGTCCACCGGTGCCCAGGAAAGGATTTGAACCTTCACGCCCGTAACGGGCACTAGCCCCTCAAGCTAGCGCGTCTGCCTATTCCGCCACCTGGGCAAGATCTTGCTCTGCTCTCGCTAGAGCAGAAGTAAGTGTAATCGACCTCAGAATCAGGTGTCAAGCAACTGACGGCCTGCGTGCTAAGATCGTGGATGGGTCGCGAATGCGGCAATTTGCAGGACAGCAAGCCAAGTATTGAGCTACCAGGGAGCATGGGGAAGGACCACCATATGCGCGGAAAAGTTACTGTCGTCGGCGCCGGCAATGTCGGTAGCGTCGCAGCTCAGGAGATCGCCTCGCGCGATTATGCTGACGTTGTGCTCGTCGACATTGTCGAAGGCATGCCACAGGGCAAGTCACTCGATATGATGCAGGCCGGGCCTGTCGATGGCTACAGCTCAAAAATCACTGGCGCTAACAGTTACGAAGAAACCGCTGGCTCCGACGTCGTCATTATCACCAGCGGCGTAGCACGTAAGCCCGGCATGAGCCGCGACGATCTGCTCAAGACCAACATGGGAATAGTCAAGCAGGTCACCGAGTCCGTAGCCGCTCAATCTCCCGACGCCGTCATTATCATCGTTGCCAACCCGCTCGATGCCATGTGCCATGTCGCTTTTGACGCGGCCGGTTTCCCGCGCGAGCGTGTTATCGGCATGGCTGGCATGCTCGATTCAGCGCGCCTCCGCACGTTTGTCGCCATGGAGCTCGATGTATCAGTTGAGGATGTTCAGGCACTGGTGCTCGGTGGTCACGGGGATACGATGGTCCCGCTGCCACGCTACACAACCGTCTGCGGCATTCCAATTCCAGAGTTGATCTCAGAAGATCGCATCGAAGCACTGATCGAACGCACTGCCAAGGGCGGCGCGGAAATCGTTTCTCTATTGAAGACTGGCTCCGCATATTACGCGCCAGGTGCGTCGGCAGCCAAGATGGCCGAGGCGATCATCCTCGACAAGAACCAGGTCGTGCCCGCGTCGATTCTCTGTCAGGGCGAATACGGCATCAACGACCTCTTCGTCGGTGTGCCAATCAAGCTCGGTCACGGAGGTATCAAGCAGATCATCGAGCTGGAGCTTACTGATTCAGAGTCCGCACTCTTGCAAAATTCGGCTCAGGCAGTCCAGGGCCTGGTCGATGCCATGCGCGACTTGGGGTAAGTACTCCGCTCGTCGCTCGTTCGATCAAAGGAAGGGAGTCCTCCGTTGCCGCAGCGTGACTGGGAACGTCACGGGGATATGATCACTGTTGATGAAGCATTTGATCGCATCCTCTCAGCATTCCAGCCACTGCCGGCCGTCGAATGCGATATCGTCGACGCCGTCGACTTGGTCCTTGCATCCGACATCGTGGCACACGAGGATATCCCTCCCTTTCAGAATTCAGCCATGGATGGGTACGCGGTCCGCAGCAGCGACCTTCGGGAAGCGTCACCTGAATCACCAGTCGAGCTCAACATTGTCGGTGTGATCCCTGCTGGCACCGCCCCGTCGTTGGTTGTGAAGCTTGGCGAAGCCGCACGAATCATGACCGGCGCGCCGATTCCGGATGGGGCTGACACAGTTGTTCGCTTCGAAGAGACCGATGAACTTGAACGGCGAGTTGACCGCAGCGATGCGTCCAAGATCGGCATCCATCGAGCAGCCCATCCACACGAGAACGTGCGTGATCGCGGCGAAGACATTCCGCGCGGCGCACCGATCCTGACTCGTGGACGGCGTCTCCGGCCGTCCGATGTCGGGATCCTTGCAACCCTCAATCTATCGAACGTCGAAGTCCACCGCCGTCCACGTGTCGGAGTTCTGGCGACTGGCGATGAAGTCGTTGATATCGGGCCAGAGCTCGAGGCGGGCCAGATCCGCAACAGCAACTCCTATACGATCGCAGCACTCGCCCGCAGAGCCGGAGCCGACCCCGTCCTGCTGGGAATAGCTGGCGATCACGTTGAAGCGCTCAGGGAAAGCCTGCAGACGATCGACGACCTCGACATGATCGTCACATCCGGCGGCGTATCGCTCGGCGATTACGACATGGTCAAAGACGTGCTCGCTGCCGATGGCCAAATCGATATCTGGCAAGTTCGGATGAAGCCCGGCAAGCCACTCGCGTTCGGCACGATACGCGGCATTCCCCTTCTCGGTCTTCCAGGCAATCCAGCGGCAGCGCTCGTGTCGTTTGAACAATTTGGAAGACCTGCG
Source organism: uncultured Thermomicrobiales bacterium (assembly GCA_964399615.1). GTDB lineage: Bacteria > Chloroflexota > Chloroflexia > Thermomicrobiales > CFX8 > CAYNTE01. The sequence continues at coordinate 7,499 of CAYNTE010000006.1, read as the reverse complement.
ATTCGCAAGATGCTCGGCTGGACCGATGTGCGCATGCCCGAACGTAGGGCAACACTTACCGAATCCATAAAGAACACTGGTCGTCGCCGCCACTTCGTTCACGGCACGGCGTCTGTCCGCCACGGAAAAGTAACCGTCTGCTCGACTGGCATCCGCGGCGCCGCGATGCTCAGCGCGTTGATTGAAGCCAACTGCTTCATCATCATTCCTGAGACCGAAAGCATGATGCCAGCAGGCTCAGATGTCACAATTCAACTCTTTGATGACCAGCTCGCAGTCGAGTTCGGCCTCTCTGACATTGGCTAGTTGGAGCCGGAAGGATCAGATCACTTGACGGCACTCCCCGAGCGCATCTATCTCATCGGCCCCAGCGGCTCCGGCAAATCCACCGTTGCCCGCCAGATTGCCGGTCTCACGGGCCATCAGCCGCTCGACCTCGACGACATCATCACCAAGCGGATTGGCATGTCGATTGCAAGCTTCTTCGAAACGTTCGGTGAACCTGCCTTCAGAGCTATCGAACGCGAGGCCTTGCTCAATTCCGCAGAACAGCGTCAGGTAGTCGTTGCCACCGGCGGAGGAATCGTCGTCGATCCTCGAAATTGGGTCACGATGCGCCCCCACGCTGCTATTCTGAGCCTCAATGCCGGCCCCGAAGAGCTCATTTCGCGCATCCAGGCACAATCAGATGAGAGTGACATCCGGCCGCTCCTGGCAGGCGATGCCCTGGGACGAATTCGGGCGCAACTCGACGTCCGTGGTCCACTGTATGCCCAGGCCGATGCATCGATTGCGACTGATCACCTCAGCGCACCGGATGTCGCATCATCTGCCGTGGAGATCGCAACCGCACTGCACACGAGCGGTGCAATCCCTCATTGCTCATTGATCACTCCCTCAACTCGTTCTGACATTTGGGTTGGCGCTGGAGCGTTTGATCATCTCCCGCAACTGCTTGAGCGGCGCTGGCCCGGCTCTGGCAAGCGATGGATCATCACCGATGAAAATGTGGCGTCGCACTGGCTGCAGAGCGCTGAGACGCTACTGCAAACGGACGGCTCACCAGTCGAAAGTCTGGTTGTACCCGCTGGTGAATCCAGCAAGTCGATGCAGTCGGTGGACCGTTTGGTCACCGAGTTGACATCGCGAGGCGTCCACCGACAGGATGTCATCATTGCGCTGGGTGGCGGCGTCGTTGGAGATCTGGCGGGATTTGTCGCGGCGATTACACTGCGCGGTCTATCGATTGCCCAGATCCCAACGTCACTCCTTGCAATGGTCGATTCAAGCGTCGGCGGCAAGACCGGCGTCAACCTGCCGGCAGGCAAAAACCTTGCCGGTGCGTTCTACCAGCCCGGCATTGTGATCGTCGATCCACGGTTTCTGGATACGCTGCCTCGCGACGAATACCGGTCCGGCATGGCTGAGGTCATCAAGCACAGCCGGATTCAGCCATCGACACCATTGGGAGGCACGTCGCTTGCCAGGCTTCTCGACGCGACGCCATCACTAGACCCTGTTCCAGAAAACATGATCGTCGATCTGTTGAGACTCAACGTCTCGATCAAACATTCTGTAGTGCAATCTGATGAACGTGAGAACTCGCTGCGGATGATTCTCAACTTTGGCCACACTGCAGGCCATGCGATCGAGGCGCAGGGATACCGCTACCGGCATGGGGAAGCGGTGGGACTGGGAATGCTGACTGTCTGCGAGATTGCGCGAAGTGCTGGAAGCGTCGGCGCAGAGTATGGACGTGAGATCCACGATCTTCTCCAGCGCGCCGGACTCCCGACAGCTCTCGAAGCTGACCTCGATGCCGTGCAGCGGCTACTCGCATCGGACAAGAAGATCACAAATGGCAGGTTGCGGTGGATCTTGCCGGCTGCACAAGGCGGCGTCGAAATATCGTCCAGCGTCAAGGCGGCCGACATCGCAACCGCCCTCAGAACTGTTTCCCAAACCAAAGCCGGATGAGATGGAATAATCACCGAGACGGTTTCGGGCTACAGTGCGTCGAAACACGGTACAGGGAAGGGCACCACATCGCATGATTCGCGTCTCCGGTTCGCTGGCCTTCGACTACATCATGAGCTTTCCTGGTTATTTTGAAGATCACATCCTACCCGAGAAAGTTCACGTCCTGAATGTCTCATTCCTCGTCGACTCACTCGATCGCCAGCGCGGAGGGGTTGCGGGCAACATTGCCTACAGTCTGGCGCTGCTTCAACAACCTTGTCAGCTGGTTGGGACCGTCGGAGATGATTTTGAGGATTACGCCGAAGTCCTAAGCAGCATGGGAGTTGATCTCTCGACCGTCCACACCTACAGCGGCGAAGTGACCGCGAGTGCATTTATCACGACCGATCGCGCTGACAATCAGATCACCGGCTTCTATCCCGGCGCAATGTCCCGCGCTGGCGAAATCAGCATCACAGACCATAGCAACGGCGTCGAAATCGCCGTCGTATCTCCGACTGCTCCCGCTGCAATGGAGCGCCACGTCACGGAACTGCGCGAAGCAGGCATAGCCTACCTCTATGACCCAGGTCAGCAAATTATCTCGTTGAGCGCGTCAGCGCTGCGGGCTGGCGTCGAAGGCGCCAGGATACTGGCCGCCAACGACTACGAACTGGCAATGATCGAAGAGAAGACCGGCATGTCCCGCCAGGCAATCATCGAGTCAGTGCCGGTCGTCGTGGTCACATTCGGCGAGTTGGGGTCAACGATTTATGCCGACGGCCAGACGCATCAGATACCGTCGGTTCCGGCTCGAACGCTGGCCGACCCGACCGGAGCTGGCGATGGCTATCGCGCCGGTCTGCTCGCAAGCTGGCGAAGTGGGCTACCCTGGGACGTTGCTGGTCGAATCGCGGCACTCGCGGGCACCTATGTTGTCGAGCAGCCAGCGCCACAGGCACATAGTTACACGCCAGCAGAGTTTGCAGAGCGTTTCCAGTCCGCGTTTCCCGATCTCGCTGGCGCGACTGATGCGATCTTTGCGCACTCGAAGAATCTGACGAAGCACTCATAACCTGAAACATTAGGGAGGGAAGAGTTTGGTGGAATCTGGATCAATCAAGTACGACGTTCGCGATCGCTCGCTCGCCGATGCAGGTCGACGGCGCATCAGCTGGGCTGCGCGCGAGATGCCGGTGATCTCACTCATCCGAGAACGCTTTGAGCGAGAGCAACCACTGGCAGGCATCCGAATTACTGCCTGCGTTCATGTCACGTCCGAAACAGCCAATCTGGCATTGACGTTGCAGGCGGGCGGTGCAGATGCTGTCGTCTGCGCCAGCAATCCGCTGTCGACGCAGGATGATGTTGCGGCGGCGCTGGTCGATGAGGGAATCAGCGTCTTCGCGATCAAGGGCGAAGACGATGAGACCTACTATCGCCACATTGCCTCGGCGATCGACCACCGGCCACACATCGTTATCGACGATGGCGCGGACGTCGTTACAACGCTGCACCGGACCCGCCGGGAAGCCCTGGAAGGCATGATCGGAGCAACTGAGGAGACGACGACCGGCGTCATCCGCATGCGTGCGATGGAGCAGCAAGGTGTCTTGCAGTTCCCGGTGGTTGCCGTGAACGACGCCGACACCAAACACTTCTTTGACAATCGATACGGCACAGGACAATCGACGCTCGACGGTATCCTCCGCGCGACCAACGTCCTGCTGGCCGGCAAGGTGCTGGTTGTCGCTGGCTATGGCTGGTGTGGCAAGGGCATTGCGATGCGCGGTCGCGGCATGGGTGCGCGAGTAATCGTCACCGAGATCAACCCGACAAAGGCGCTCGAGGCCGTCATGGATGGGTTCGAAGTCGCGCCGATGAGTGAGGCTGCGAAGGTCGGCGATATCTTCGTCACCGCCACCGGTAACATCAACGTGATCGACCGAGACGACTTTGAGAATATGAAGAACGGCGCAATCGTCGCGAACTCTGGACACTTCAACAGCGAAGTCAACGTGGCTGCGTTGCAGGAGATGGCCGGTGAGGGACGCCGTGAGCTGCGCCCATTTGTCGAAGAATTCCAGATCGCGGACGATCATGCAGTGATCGTGCTCGGTGATGGCCGGTTGATCAATCTCGCTGCCGCAGAGGGACATCCCGCCAGCGTGATGGACATGTCGTTCGCCAATCAGGCGCTTGCTTGCGGTTATCTGGTGCAATCTGGAGCATCGCTCGACAACCGCGTCTACCGGGTGCCTGATGAGATCGACCAGGAGATTGCCCGGCTGAAGCTTGATAGTATGAACGTCGACATCGATGTGCTGACCGATGAACAACAGCACTATCTCAACTCCTGGGAACAGGGAACTTGATCTGACAGACCACAACGAAACCACTGACTTGAGAGGTTGATAGAGACATGACAACATCCTTCGATCGGGCTCCACGGACGTACTTCACGTCGGAGTCGGTCACCGAAGGGCATCCCGACAAGGTCTGTGATCAGATCTCGGACGCTGTGCTCGACGCGATCATGAGCGAAGACCCCAACGGCAGAGTTGCCTGCGAAACTGCGGCAACAACTGGCCTTGTGATGGTGCTGGGAGAGATTACCACCGATACCTATGTCGATATCCCGGCCATCGTACGTGATGTACTCCACGATATCGGCTACACCAACGCCAACTTCGGCATCGATTGCCACACCTGCGGGGTGATCACCTCGATCAAGGAGCAGGCAGCCGAGATTAATGCCGCGGTAAGTCGCGCCTATGAATCGCGCGGCACAACGGGCCACGACCCGCGCGACGTTATCGGTGCTGGCGACCAGGGCATGATGATCGGTTACGCCTGTGACGAAACACCGGAATTCATGCCACTCCCCATTTCTCTGGCGCAGAAGCTCACACGCAAGCTGGCCGACGTGCGCCATACCAACCAGCTCCCCTACCTCCGCCCAGACGGCAAAAGTCAGGTGACAGTCGAATATGCCTTCGGTAAGCCGAAGCGTGTCGATACGGTCGTCATCGCCGCGCAGCACGACGACGCAGTGACTGACAAGCAGATTGAATCGGACATCGTCGAGCAAGTGATCCGGCAAGCCATTCCGTCTGAGCTGATCGACGACAAGACAAAGTTTTACGTCAACCCATCCGGTCGTTTCACCGTTGGTGGGCCGATGGGCGACGCCGGCCTGACTGGCCGGAAGATCATCGTCGATACGTACGGCGGCATGGCCCGTCACGGCGGCGGCGCGTTCTCAGGGAAAGATCCGACAAAGGTTGACCGCTCGGCCGCCTATGCCGTGCGCCACGTCGCGAAGAATATCGTGGCCGCTGGTCTCGCCGAGCGTTGCGAAATCCAGGTCTCCTACGCCATTGGTATCGCTCGTCCGCTCTCCATCCATGTTGAAACGTTCGGGACGGGCAAGATCGAAGATGAGGAGATCGTTGATCTGATCTGGAAGCATTTCGACCTGCGGACTCTCGGCATCATCGAAGATCTGGATCTCCGGCGTCCGATCTACCGTCAAACCGCGAGCTACGGGCACTTCGGCCGTCCAGATTTGGATCTCCCCTGGGAGAAGCTCGATAAAGTCGACGCGCTGCGTGCCGCGACCGGTGCAAGCGCCTCACTGACCGACTGATCGGGCTACCGGCGATGGCCCCAGCGAGAAATCAGAACGTCTGCCTGATCACTGGGGCGTCGGGTTTTGTCGGCCGATATCTTACTCAGCATTTGCTCGATGCAACCGACTGGGACATCGTCGGTTTGAGCAGAAGCGCGAGCCACGCTGCCGATCGAGTGCGCATGCTGACGTGCGATTTAACCGATGCCGATCTCGTCAATCGCACCGTAGAGCACCATCAACCCGACTGCATCGTGCACCTGGCTGCACAGAGCTACGTACCAAAATCTCATGCTGCTCCCGCCGAGACCCTCCTCAACAACGTCGGCGGGACAGTCAATCTCCTGGAGGCATGCCGGCGACTGGACTTGCCGGTACGGATCCTGGTCGTCAGTTCCGGCGAGATCTACGGCCATGTCGATCCCGAACAGATGCCGATCAACGAAGAGTTCCCCTTTCGACCGCAGAACCCCTACGCCGTCAGCAAAGTAACCCAGGACATGCTCGGCTTTCAGTATCACGCTGCCTATGGCATGGACATCGTACGGGCGCGACCCTTCAATCACATTGGACCGGGCCAGAGCCGTCGCTTCGTCGTTGCAACCTTCGCCAATCAAGTCGCGGAAGCCGAAGTGGGACATGTCGAGCCCGTAATCCTTACCGGGAATCTCGAGGCTCGCCGGGACTTTCTCGATGTTCGCGACGTCGTACGCGCCTATCGGTTGTTGCTTGAGATGGGGCACAGCGGCGATGTCTACAACGTCGCATCGGGCAAACCAGTTGCCATTCAATCGATCCTTGATTGGTTCATCGCGAACGCGAGCCGGCCATTGCGTTCCGAGCTCGATCCCGCGCGGGCACGTCCGAGCGATACGCCGATCGTTGCCGGTGATGCTTCAAAGCTGGGCGCAGTAACAGGTTGGACACCACAGATCTCGCTGGAGCAGTCGCTGCAAGACACGCTCAACTGGGAGCGCCAGCAGATCAGGTCAATCTAGGGCCGTGACTGTCCATCTGCTTCTTGGAAGGCACGATTTCGACGTTCCTTGAGCTTGTCGAAGATAGGTGCTTCCACTACCTCCGGCCGGCCCCAGGTTCTTCTATAGATGATCCCGAAGACGAGCGTGACTGGTGACCAGATCATGAAGTAGAAGCACAGAATCAGGATCGTGAGCGTTAACATGATCCCGGCGACCCAGAAGAGCGTCGTCACGACCTCCAGCGGTGAGTCAATCGTTCCGTAGGCGATCTTGACTGAATCCACGTCGAATCGCAGGCGGAAGGTATTCACGATGAAGAAGGTGACCAGCGACAGTGGAAAGAGCAGCAACGGCAGGCTGATCGATCCTGAAATACGCGAGTAGAGGTATGCTCCGCCCAGCACTGAGGCGATGATCAAGATCCAGGTAATCGTGCGGACAGCGTCGGACGGCGGAGTAACGTAGAACGGATCGCTTGCAATCTGCGAGTCCTGATCTTGCAACCAGCCCGTTGGCACGCCCAGGAGCCTGCGCCAATCATCGAAGACCGTTATCCAGACCAGCGTCAGCGCAAAGAGGCCAGCCGCAGCGCGCGAGGTAAGCTGCGTGACACGATGCTCGCTACGCCGGATCTGCGCGACGGCGTCTGGGAACAAGCGTGCGATCGCACCGACAACGACGACCAGGCTGATAAGGATGGCGTAATCGCGAACAAGGAATTCGAACACTTGGCCCTCTTCTAGGTCCCACGATCGATTGCCAGTGAGTGAAGATACTCAACTGAAATTCTACTATTCTGACCGCCCCAGGATAGTCAACTTGACACCGTAGTTGGAGATCCATACACTAGGGGTAGTATGCGGAAGTGGCTCAGTGGTAGAGCATCTCCTTGCCAAGGAGAAGGTCGCGAGTTCGAATCTCGTCTTCCG
>CAYNTE010000005.1:34221-38154 GCA_964399615.1 uncultured Thermomicrobiales bacterium | reverse complement strand
GCCAGATCACCTCCGACCCGAACCTCCAGCGTGTATTCGCCTTCCGTATCCGGAGCAGTCGTCAGGACCGACGCGACGGTGACTCCAGGCGGCACGATAGCTGGGATCGTGACATTCGTCTCGGTCACCAGCTCGTCGCCGGAGGCTGCATGGCGCCAGACGACATCCACCGGGAACATGCCGGTCCCATCGAGCCAGGCAACGGCGGCGTTTGAATTGGGATTTGTGATGCGTATCGGCGCTGCAAAGTGCGCTCCCGCACCGATCTCCTGCGCCACCGGACCGATCTCAATCGTTGGGGCTGGCCGGTCGCTCGCCTCCAGTCGGTAGACAATTGCGTCACCGATGTCAGTGAACCGCTCCAGCGCGGGCAGTGCATCGGCAGATTGCACCGCTTGCTGCCAGTCGTAATCTTCCCAACGGTGGACGATGACATATCGCACGCCGAGATCCTGCAGGATGCCAACGGTCGACTGCGCCGGCATCGACGGAGCATCACCATCACCTCTCAGATATTGCATCAATGTGATGTGGGCCGGTGGTGCATAGCCACTGTAGCCGGCCAGGATGGGCTTCCAGTGGAATGTCGAGTAGTACATGTAGTCAATCGGCTGGAACGGTCCATCGAGAAGACCACCAGAGGGGAATTCGACAACCGCGCCATCGGGCTGATCACGCAGCCAGTTGTAGACCGCCATACGTTCGGGATCATCCGGCGCAGCCGCAATACCGACTCCAGATCGCAACCCCAGCCCAACGGCAACCACCAGAGCTACTGATAAAGCGACCGCAGCTGCTGGAGCCCACTGTCGCATGCGGGGCCGGATCCAGCGCCAGGCATGCGTATACCCAACGGCGGCCAGCACCGCCACGCTGATGCCCGTGAGCAGGCCGAATCTGTCCACCCCACGCACGTCGCGCATGGGGGGGATCAGGTCATAGACCGCTCGATATGGCATCGGAATCGAACGCCCGCCAATTTCCACGTCAAATCCCAGTGAGAAGACCCCGGCCACCACGGTCAGCACAGCGAAGAAGAGCACCGGCCACGACCAGCGACGGATCACAACGATTGCCAGCAACAGGCCAGCGACTGCCACAAAGCCGGGGAAGAACGCTGACGCACGAGATGGCAGCCATTGCGAAAGAAGATCATTCGTGACGAAGACCGACCAGTATTGCTGCGGCTCGGCGGCGAATCTCGCCACCTCATCACGGGTGCGATCGAATCCGTACCGCTCGCCCGCCCACAGATGCGGCAGGAGCGTCGGGATGAGCAAGAGATATGGAACGACCAGCGACGCCCCGAGCGTCAGCACCTTGCGAGGCCCAGGCAACCGCTTGCGTTCGCCGACCAGCGCCATCACGATGAAGATGCCAATTGCCAGCGAACTGAAGACCGCGAGATGCAAGGATGCCAGCAATTGAATCGTCAACGCGACCCCCGCGATACCAGCGTAGCGCCGCTCGCCGGTACGGTGAAACCGAAGCACCGCCCAAAGCGTTAACGGCAGCCAGCCAAACACGAGCAGATGGAGATGGCTCAGGTGCGAGTAACGACCCGGAAAGAATGCTGCGATCATCCCGGCGATCAATGCGGCCCCGGGCAAAGCGCCAACCTCACGCGCCAGCAGATAGACTGCGAATCCCATGAGCCAGAAAGAACTCAGCACCAGCCAGTTGTAGGCCAGCACCTGATTTCCGCTCACCAGATAGACTGGCCAGGCCAGCAAAGCGCTGCTGATCGCTTCCTCAGAGTAAGCCAGCGTGTATTTGAACGGGTAGAAGACGTTGGCATCATAGAGGTGCAGCGGATCAGTCACCAATTGGTGCTGGACAGCCCGCATTACCCAGATCTCAAAGAGCGGGTCCCCGATATCCTGCACAGCCTCGTGCGCGTGAATAGTCAATGGCCAGGTCATCACCACTGTCGCGACGAGAAAGAAGAGTGCAACGGCAAGCATTCGCAGCCAGGCGCGAGCGCCGAATGCATCGTCGACCGTCGAGTACAGACGCTGAAATCGACTACTTTGGATCTGCTGCTGGGTCTGCATCATCGCTCCAACCCGGCAGCTCCGACAGCTGCTGGATCCCAAAGTAGTGCAGGAATGCCTCAGTCGTTCGGTACTCATTCGGGGTGCCCGGTCCCGGGCGCTGCCCAGCGATCTCGACGAGTTCCCGTGCGACCAGCGTTGCGAGGACACCGCTACAATCCACGCCTCGCACCGTCTCAATCTCGACACGTGTCAGTGGCTGCCGGTAGGCAATGATCGAGAGAGTTTCGAGCGCAGCATCCGAGAGGCGCGTTGTGCGCTCGATGGCGACCCAGCGCGCGACCAGCGATCCAAATCGGGGCGCAGTCGTCAACTGCACCACGTCACCATCCCGCTGGAGCGCAAATCCGCGTCTCTCCGCAGCGTACGACTCGCCCAACGCATCCAGCCCGCGCCGCACGTCGGTGACGGTCCAACCAAGCACATCCGCGATCTCGGCAACATTGACCGGATCGCCCGTTGAGAAGAGCAGTGCCTCCAACGAGGCTAGCGCGTCCCGACCGGGATCAATGCGAATGCCAAGGTCGATCTGCGCTTCACCGTTCGATTTCATCATGCTTCGAGCGTCTCCGGATAGATCACGATGTCCTCGAAAAGCTCGGCCTGCTCCAGTTCCACTTGCTTGCGGTTCCAAAGCGCCAGCAAGGCGATAAAGCCCGCAATAATCACCTCACGATCCTGACCCGCAACAATCTCGCCAAACCGGCGCGGAGAGCGCCCGATGCCAAAGGCCGTCAGAATGCGGCGCGTCATGTCGCCGATCGAAATCTGACGCCGAATAGGCACGATCTCGGGCGACCCAGGCTGGCGCGAGATTGCCCGTTCGAATGCAGATCGAAGCGCTTGAGCTGATGGCAATTCCAGCCGGATATTGACCGTTCGTGGCGCTGGGAGCCTGGCAAACGTCCTCCACACCGTCGTCTCTCGCTCGCGCAGCTCTCCGGCTATGCGTTTAGCGCGTTGATACTCGCGAAGCTGCTGCGTCAAATCCGGAGTCTCATCATCATCTTCCGTCACCGGTCGCGGCAACAAGGCCCGGGTCTTCAAGACGAGCAGGCGTGAAGCGATCCCGAGAAACTCAGCGAGCAACTGCGGCGGAGCCTGCTGAAGCTCAGCGATGTATTCCAGGAAGCTCTCGGTCACCATCACCAGCGAGAGATCTGAGATCTCGAGCTGATCGCGCTCGATCAGACGCAACAACACATCGAGCGGCCCCTCAAAGCCTTCCAGGCGCAGTTGATAATCGACGAGATGTGGAGTTGCTGTCATCAAACCGCCTCGCGATCAGCAGCGATCAGCGCCTGCAACGCCTCATCCACAGTCTCAACATCCTCGTGATGGGCAATCAGCCAGCAGCATCGTTCGCTGGCCCCAGCATCGCGCGCAAGCCGGGCACCGAGCTCTGCGTGGTTCACAGCGAGGTACATCCCGTGTGAGCGACGAGACAGCCACTGGACAAATTCTGGACCGATTGCCTCCCCAACCACTCTCGCAACGCGGTGAGCCAGGCGGACCCGACCACGCTCATCAGCCTTGCCGGTATCGTGGAGAAGTGCCGCACGAAGAAGATCAGCATCGGTATGCCCCCTACGTTGCAACACACGAAAGACTGCCAGCATATGCGCGCGATCGGCAGGTGCAAGGCGTTGAACGAGACGCCACTGCCGGTCGTCATTGAGCTCGGCTCGAATCTGTGCATCGACGGCGGAACTCTGACGCGCGACAGCGATCGCGAAGAACTGCCGCACTCGTCGCTGGAGAGATTGCTGCTGTCGCGCGGCGATCAAATCCCGAATCCTGTCAGCTGGAAGGAACCGACAAACACATCCCAGAACAGGCGAAAGACCGGCTGATACATGGCGTAGAGAATGTTATTGCT
>CAYNTE010000005.1:0-34121 GCA_964399615.1 uncultured Thermomicrobiales bacterium | reverse complement strand
GGTCCTGCGAGCGCCGTGATGGCGTAGGACGTCTTGCCGCCACGCAAGCGGGTGAGATTAATCGGAACTGGCTTGCCCCAGGCAATAAACCCGAGACCCAGCGCAAGAAAGATCATCAGGATGAACCCCAGCGGATCGAAATGTGCGACCGGGTTCAGCGTGACACGGCCCAGCAAATAGGCTGTGTCATCGCCGAGTTGCAGTGCGCTCCAGGCGTGCATGAACTCATGGATCGTCACGGCGATGACGAACGCGATGATGGTGGCTGCGAATATATCGGCGTGAAACCCAGAGGGACCAAACATCAGCTGGCGAACGCCCCCTTCAGCACTCCGCCTACCAGTAAACACGAGCCACAAGTGAACGTGCCACAGCCTGATGGCCATGGCACGTTCATCGTCAGTACTACGATCGCGAGGTTAGTCCTCGGGCGTGCACCCTGCATAGAGGTGACACGCGACGAAATGCCCACCGCCTTGGTCGACAAACATTGGCACCTTCTCGCTGCAGACCGGCATGCGGTATGGACAGCGGGTGTGGAACACACAACCAGAAGGCGGGTTAATCGGGCTCGGCACATCACCCGTCAGGATGATGCGCTCACGACGACGCTCAACCACCGGGTCGGGAATCGGCACTGCCGAGAGCAAGGCCTTGGTGTACGGGTGGAGTGGATCGTCATAGAGTGCATCGCGGTCGGCCAGCTCCATGAACTTGCCGAGGTACATCACGATGATGCGGTCCGAGATATGGCGCACCACCGAGAGGTCGTGAGCGATGAACAGGTAGGTCAGATCGAACTCTTCCTGAAGGTCTTCCATCAGGTTGATGATCTGCGCCTGAATTGACACGTCAAGTGCCGAGACCGGCTCGTCGCAGACGATGAATTCCGGGTTTGCGGCCAGCGCCCGGGCAACCCCGATGCGCTGCCGCTGACCACCCGAGAATTCGTGCGGATAGCGGTTGGCAAAGTAGGGGTTCAGACCGACTGTCTCAAGCAGCTCCTGCACTCGCTCGTTGCGCTGTCCGCGCGGAACGAGGTTATGAATCTGCATGGGCTCGCTGATGATCGACCCGACCGTCATACGTGGATTGAGCGATGCATACGGATCCTGGAAGATCATCTGGAGGTAGCGGCGCATCCTGCGCATCTGCCCACCGTCGAGCTCGACCAGGTTCTTGCCATTGTAGACGACCTTGCCGTCGGTCGGCTTGTAGAGCTGGAGGATCGCGCGACCGGTAGTGCTCTTGCCACAACCGGACTCACCGACCAGTCCGAGCGTCTCACCACGGAGAACATTGAAGCTCACTCCGTCGACGGCCTTCACTGCGCCAACCTGGCGCTGGAAGATGATGCCCTGTGTCAACGGAAAGTGCATCGTCAGGTTATCGATCTCGAGCAGGGATTCCCCGTGCCCGACGTGTCCGTTGGTTTGCGTTGCTTGTGCTTCCGTTGCCATCTTTACTCCATTGCCCCTTCAACGCGCGCCTCTCGGGGCCAGGTGTCTTCCGCTGAAGTGGGTGCCGCGGCCTTAGCCTGTTCGGCATTCTCCGGACCAGCCTTGCTGACTTCGTCCCAGAACCAGCAAGCAGAAAGGTGTCCCTCTGTTACCGGGAGAAGTGGAGGATTCTTCTGTTCACACTTCTCTCGCGCCCAGTCGCAGCGCGGAACAAACGGGCACATGTCCGGCAAATCAATGAGGTCTGGCGGAAGCCCACGAATAGGATTCAGTTTCGTCTTGGCGGCCTCGTCGAGTCGTGGAATGGAGTTCAGCAAGCCGACCGTATATGGGTGGCGTGGGTTTGCAAAGAGCTCGCCCGCTTCGGCCGATTCCACGATGTGGCCTGCGTACATCACCTGGATCCGGTCGCTCATACCAGCCACAACACCAAGGTCGTGGGTAATCAGCATGAGTGCCGTGTTGTGCTCGGTCTGGAGGTTACGAATCAGGTCGAGAATCTGCGCCTGAATCGTCACATCCAGCGCGGTCGTCGGCTCGTCCGCAATCAAGAGACTCGGGTTACACGATAGCGCCATCGCGATCATCACGCGCTGGCGCATACCACCTGAGAACTGGTGCGGATACTGGTCGATACGTTCTTCGGCGTTTGGAATCCCAACCATCCGAAGCAATTCGATCGAGCGCTCCCGTGCCTGGGTCTTATTCATCCCCAGGTGGAGCTGCAAGCCTTCACCCAGCTGCCGGCGAATTGACAACACCGGGTTGAGCGAGGTCATCGGGTCCTGGAAAATCATGGCAATCTCGTTGCCACGAACGTGCCGGACTTCCTCATCGCTCATGTCGAGGACGTTATCACCCTTGTAGATGATCTCGCCGCTGACAATCTTGCCGGGCGGAGAGGGAATGAGGCGCATCAACGACATGGCCGTGATGCTCTTGCCACTTCCCGACTCGCCGACAACCCCAAGTGTCTCGCCGGGGAATAGATCAAATGTCACCCCGTCGACGGCCTTCACCACCCCGTCCTGGGTAAAGAACTGGGTACGCAGGTCCGTCACATGAAGTAGCGGATCCATCGCTTCTCCTTACTCCGCCTCCGATATGGGCTGGAGGGCCCCTCATCCCGCGCGGCGCTGCATGCACGGTGAAAACCACCTGGCATACCTTTGCTCCGCCTCGTCCCCCGACTTCGCGGGACCTACCTAACAACGACTCCTGACCCGTTTTGCACGCACCCGAGCCGGAGTATCTGGTTCATCAAAGAGACAATCAGGAGTATAGCACGCATCATGTCTCAGCTGCGCGCCGGACTCCCGCCGTTGGGCATCCCTTACCATCACGCATGAATAGCAGCAGCCTAGCACAGCACTGAGCCAGGTACAAGCTTCCGGGTCGCACCTTAGCTGTGCAGCGGCACACGTGTCAAGAACTTGTCGTATTTCGCATTCTTGCCCCGCACAATGCTGAAGAATAGCTCCTGCAACTGGTGCGTCACTTCGCCTCGCTGGCCGTCACCAATCGAACGTCCATCGATCTGCCCAACGACCGCAACCTGCGCCCCGGTGCCGCACACAAACGCCTCTTCTGCCACATAGAGTTCCGAGCGATCGATCGAACGCTCCTGAACCTCGAGTCCAAGCTCGTCGCGCGCGAGCATGATGATCGTGCGCCGGGTAATGCCTTCAAGGATGTCGCCGGTGACCGGGGTCGTGACCAGCACGCCGTTGCGAACAATGAAGAAGTTGGCACCGCTGGCCTCAGACACCTTGCCGTCCCGATCAAGCATCAGCGCATCGTCACAGCCAGCTTCTTCTGCTTGGTCCCGAGCGAACGCCGAGTTGACGTAGGCACCAGTAATCTTGCCGCGGCTGGGGATCGTATTGTCGGAATTTCGCACCCAGGATGAGATCAGAAATTTGAGTGGCCGGCTCATATCGAAGTAATCGCCCAACGGCAGCTGGTATACGGCGATATCCGAGTCCATGTCCTTCAAGCGCGGCGAGAGCTCCGGCGCTGCCTTATAAATGAAAGGACGCGTATAAATATCGGACTGTGGATTGTTCTTGAGCGTAAGATCTTCAATAATTCTGGCGAGGCTTTCGCGATCGACGTGGAGTTCCGCGCGGAGCAAACGCGCGCTATCCATCAGGCGTTTCGTGTGATCGAGCAACCGGAAGATGTTGATCGATTCACCCGATTCATCGAGGTAGCCGCGAATCCCGCCGAATGCCCCGGTACCGTACTGGACTGCATGAGTGGCAATACTGATCTTGGCGTCTTCGAAGGGCACAAAATCGCCTTCGAAATAGGCATACGGTAAGAAATCAACCTTCATTGCATCCTCCATGCATCCATGTGCAATCATCTGAAGACACGGGCTATCCGCTCGCTGTCACCGTTCGCTAAACGCATTGTACCCGGATCGCTGCAGCTTTCGATTGCTGAAACGTAGAGTCGGCGTACCAAAATGAAACGCGAGGACACCATGCCAGGCTCAACCGCTGACGAATTCCCCTACTGGGTGGGATTTAGTCTCCTACCTGGTGTCGGGTCGACCGTCATTCTCAAACTTCGCCAGTCATTCGGCTCAATGGATGCGGCCTGGAAGGCCAGTCAAACAGAGTTGATGGAAGCCGGAGTCACCAAACGGTCGGCCACGACAATTGTCACCGAACGCAACAAGATCGACCTCGATGCCGAGCTGGCCAAGCTCGAGCGAGCTGAGGTGCAAGCGATACCGATCATTGCCGAGAACTACCCTCGGGCGCTCAGAGAGATCCAGTATCCGCCGGCAATCCTCTATGTTCGTGGGACATTGCACGCCTCGGATGAGCTCGGGATAGGCATGGTTGGGACGCGCCGTGCTACGCCATACGGCCGCGATATGGCAAGCCGTATCGCTGGAGATCTGGCTCGCGCTGGCGTCACGGTCGTCTCCGGGCTTGCGTTGGGGATCGATGGTGTGGCGCACCGGGCGGCGCTTGAAGCCGGAGGCAGGACGATTGCCGTCTGTGCCAGCGGGCTCGATGTGGTCTACCCCGCTCGTCACCGCGAGCTGGCGCACAACATCACCCAGAATGGTGCGCTTATCAGCGACTATCCACTTGGGATGCCGCCGCATGCCCAGAACTTCCCTGCAAGAAACCGCATCATCAGCGGTCTGAGTCGTGGTGTAGTCGTCGTTGAAGCGCCGGAGCGTAGCGGTGCGTTGATCACCGCGAACTTTGCAGCCGATCAAGGGCGCGACGTCTACGCGGTGCCAGGCTCAGCGCTCTCGCCTATGAGTCGCGGATGCCACCAGCTGATCCGAGACGGCGCAACGCTCGTCACATCCGCGGAGGACTTGCTTACAGAGCTTCAAATCGAGGATGTTCAGGCAGTCATGCAAGCGCGCATGATATTGCCGGAAACGCCCGATGAATCTACTCTCTATGAGCTGATCGGGGCGGAACCACGCCATATCGATGAGATCGCCGTCGAGAGCGGAATGAGCATCCACCAGACCGGCGGACTGTTGATGGCGCTCGAACTCAAAGGGTTGATTCGAAAGCAAGGCAGCCAGCACTACGTCCGCAGCTAAGGAACAATCTCCTTGACATTGGGGTTGACAAGTGTGGCATCATCGGTTTCCCGGACGACTCAGTAGTACCGATTATGTCAGTCGCCCTGATCGAACCTGCCGAGCGCAAGGGTTGCGCTCCATGAGTGAAAACATATAGAACGAAGACATGGCACAAACTAAGAAGACAACCAAAGCGACGAAGAAGAAAAGGAAGAGCACGCCCAAGGGCAAGCGCCTGGTGATTGTCGAATCGCCAGCCAAGGCGCGAACTATTGGCCGGTATCTCGGGCGTGCCTACGACGTTCAGGCGTCGATGGGCCATGTTCGTGATCTTCCCAAGAGCACGATGGGCGTGGATACCGAGCAGGAATTCAAGCCCAAGTATCTGGTGCCGCGTGACAAGAGCAAACGCGTCAAGGAGCTCAAGAGCCTCGTCAAGAATGCACGCGAGCTGATCCTGGCAACAGACCCCGACCGTGAGGGTGAGGCCATTGCCTGGCACCTGATCGAGGCAACTGCTCCCAGCGAAGACATCCCAGTTAAGCGGGTCGTCTTCCATGAGGTGACGCCCGACGCTGTGCGCGAGGCGATGGACAATCCGCGTGAGCTCGACGACAACCTCTTTGAGGCTCAGCAGGCGCGACGTATTCTCGATCGCCTGGTCGGCTACTCGATCTCCCCATTGCTCTGGAAGAAGGTCAAGAGCGGGCTATCAGCTGGACGTGTTCAGTCCGCCGCGCTCCGCATTGTCGTCGAGCGTGAACGCGAGATCCTGGAATTCGACCCAGTCGAGTACTGGACGCTGGACGCCGACCTCAACAAGCGCGTTGACAATGGCTCCAAGCCGCCACGTATTCTGGCGCGTCTCAATCGTATTGAAGGCTCGAAAGCCGAGATCCCGAACGAAGAGACGATCTCCGGCATACTCAAGCGCCTCGAAGGTGCACGCTACCGCGTGGCCGAGATCAAGGTGCGCGAATCAACGCGCCGGCCTGCCGCTCCATTCACCACAAGCACCTTGCAGCAGGAGGCATCTCGCAAGTTACGATACTCGCCACGGCGCTCGATGCACCTTGCCCAGGAGCTCTATGAAGGCGTTGATATCGGCTCCGAAGGCACGGTTGGCTTGATTACCTATATGCGAACCGACTCCACCAACGTGGCGGAGACGGCGCAGCAGCGTGCTCGTGAAGCAATCACCAAGCATTACGGCAGTGAGATGCTGCCGGGCAAGCCACCTGTCTACAAGCGTCGTTCCAAGGGCGCACAGGAAGCCCACGAGGCGATTCGGCCCACCGATCCAATGCGGCACCCTGATGACGTCAAGAAGTATCTTTCGGGTCCGCAGCACCGTCTCTACCGCCTCGTCTGGCAGCGATTCATTGCCAGCCAGATGCGTCCTGCGCTCTTCGACGCCACGACGCTGGAGATTGATTCTGAACTGACCGACGGCAGCACGCCATATCGCTTCCGCGCTACAGGCTCGGTCATCAAGTTCCAGGGGTTCCTGGCGGTCTATCGCGAGGGACGCGATGATGAGCAGGAAGACGAGATCGATCGCAAGGCCCTGCCGGAAGTGAAGCAAGGCGAAGAGCTGGATCTCAACAAGCTGCTGCCCGAGCAGCACTTCACCGAGCCGCCACCTCGCTATACCGAGGCCTCGCTGATCAAGTCGCTTGAGGAATATGGCATTGGTCGACCGAGCACCTACGCGCCGACGGTGCAGAACCTCAACTCCAAGCACTACGTCACCATCGAGGAGCGCAAGCTCGTCCCGACCGAGTTGGGCTTTGTGATCAACGACCTGCTGGTCGAGCATTTCCCATCGGTGGTTGATCTGAACTTCACCTCGCGTCTGGAAGATGAGCTCGACGATATCGCCACGGGTGAACGCAAGTGGGTACCGGTGCTCGATGAGTTCTGGAAGCCCTTCACCCAGACCTTGGCCAACGCCGAAAAGACGATGGAGAAGGTGCAACTGCGCGATGAGCCGACCGGGGATATGTGCCCTGAGTGCGGCAAGCCGCTGGTCTTCAAGCTCGGACGCTACGGCAAATTCGTTGGCTGTAGTGGGTTCCCGGAATGCCGCTTCACCGCACCATTCGTGCAGCGCACCGGGGTGACTTGCCCCAAGTGCGAAGAAGGCGAACTCGTCGAGCGACGCTCGAAGAAGGGCAGAGTCTTCTACGGCTGCGAACGCTACCCCGATTGCGATTTCGTGGTCTGGTCACGCCCAACTGGTGACAAATGTCCAGAGTGCGGCGGCATCATGGTCGTCGCCAACCGGGCAGGCACGCTCCAGCGCTGCAACGATTGCGGGCACCGGGAGCCAGTGCGCGAGACCGCAGAAGAGACACAGGTAGCGTAGCCTCAGCCACGCCGACGCACCACGCTGCCTATAATCAATTGGTCGAGTAACGCCGGCTGGCACCTTTCGCCAGCCGGCGGATTTGAGCGGAGCAAGCGAGGAGCGGAAACCGGCTCGTGAGTTCATCAAACGAAGCGCTCAACGCGCCAGATATCGATTTTTCCTCGATCACCCTCTCAGTCATCATTCCTGTCTACAACGAATCCGCCACGCTCCCCCAGATCCTAAAGCGTGTGCGGGCGGTCGACATCCCGAAAGAGATCTTGCTGGTCGATGACTTCTCGACCGACGGGAGTCGCGAGATTCTGGAGCAGGAAGCCCGTAAGCCGGATGTGCGGGTCTTCCTCCACTCCGTCAATCGCGGCAAGGGCGCAGCAGTGCGCACCGGCTTGGAGAACGTGACAGGCGACATTGTCCTGATTCAGGATGCCGACCTCGAATACGATCCACGCGATTATCCAGCCCTCTTGCGGCCAATTCTGGAGGGCCGCACGAAGGCCGTCTATGGGTCGCGCTTTCTCGGCGAACACAAGGCGATGTACTTCTGGCATGCGCTGGGCAACAAGGCGCTGACGCTATCGGCCAACATCCTCTTCGACACGACCCTGACCGACATGGAGACCTGCTACAAAGTCTTTACGCGCGATATCGCAGACTCGCTCGACATCCGCCAGGAACGCTGGGGGATCGACCCGGAGATCACGGCCAAGATTCTGCGCCAGGGCCACCGGATCTACGAGGTCCCGATTTCCTACAACGGTCGCGAGTTCTGGGAGGGCAAGAAGATCTCCTGGCGCGATGGCTTTGTCATATTGAAGGTCCTGTTCCGCTATCGCTTCTTCAAATAGCTCCGGCATTCGCAGAGGGAGTTCGAGCATGGAGCCAGTTGCAATCGCTGTCGACCTTGGTGGCACGAATCTTCGCTGCAGTGTGGTGGATCGAAACGGCAAGCTCCTGGTCGAGACACGACAGCCCACTGGCGCCGGAGATGGACCCGACCAGGTCATCGCCCGTATCGCTCGCATGATCGAAAGCGTCGCAACGCAAGCGAATCTGGACATGGAAGTTGGGGTCGGCGTGGCTGCTCCAGGACCGCTCGACACCAAATCCGGAATCGTGCGCTACACGCCAAATCTCGAAGGCTGGCACGATGTGCCGCTGCGCGATGAGCTGGAGAAGCTGACTGGACATGAGGTCGTGCTGGGCAACGATGTCAATGCATCGGCCCTCGGTGAGTTCTACTTTGGGGCGGCAAGTGATGTCGAGCATATGGTGCTCGTCGCAATTGGCACAGGCTTTGGCGGGGGTGTCATCTCCGACGGACGGCTCATCGACGGCCCGCGCGGCCTTGGGGGTGAGCTTGGGCACACGACCGTCTCGATGGGCGGACCTCGCTGTACCTGTGGTTCGACCGGCTGTGTCGAGGCGTTCTGCTCGGGTTGGGCGATCGAACGCGATGGTCAGCAGGTTGTTCGCTCAGGTCGCAGCGAGAAGATTCGTGAGCTGGCCGGCGACGGAATGATTACGGCCAGGACAGTAAGCAGGGCCGCCAAAGCGGGCGATGAAGCGGCTCTAGGCATCTTTGAGCGCGCTGGGACAGCCCTGGGAGTTGCCCTGGCGAGCTTCGTCAACATCTTCAGCCCAGAGATGATCGTTGTCGGCGGTGGACTGTCGCGGGCCGGTGATATTCTGCTCGATCCAGCCAAGCGAGCGCTCCGGGCCAACGCCATGCCAGATCTGCTGGAGTCGGTCGAAATCCGGACATCTGCACTCGGCACGAAGACCGGCACATACGGCGCGGCGGCTCTCGTCTTCTACAGTAAGCAGCTTTAGCTCGTTCCCAATCCAGAGCCAGATTCCGGGATACAGAGCAACATGGCGAGGGAGATTCCCTCGCCATGTTGACGTTGAACATGAGATCCAAACCCTAAAGGATTAGTGCTTGAGGATCTTGTACCAGTCGAGGTCACGCACGAAGACGTTCCAGCCTGGCGTCGGGTCGCCATTGCTGTTGACTGGCATATTGCCGACCCATGGCTTGTTCATGCCGTATGCGTAGACGTAGTAGACGTAGATCGCCGCGCCATCTTCGAGCTGAATCTGCTGGGCGTCGACGTACATCTGCTTCCGGGCATCTGCATCTGTGACTGATCGCGCGTCGAATACGAGCTTGTCGTATTCCTCGTTCGACCACGAGTGCCGGGCACCGGAGGCCACAGCCGAGTACCAGACCTGCGACATCATGTTGTTCAGGTCAGGATAGTCGATGTACCAGCGGACCCACATCAACTGAATCTCGTGGTTGTACATCCGCTCGTATGTCGTCTTCGGCTCACCGACTTCATGCTCGATATCCATGCCGAGGTTCTGCTTCAGCATGGCGATCATGGCGTCAGCCGCGATCTTCGGAGCGTCACCTTCTTCACGGTGTGTGAGGGTGATCTTCGGCCAGTTCTTGCCGCCTTCATACTTCGTGCCCTCGAGCAGGCTCATCGCCTTCTCAGGGTCATAGGCGGTCAGATCCGGGAAAGTCTCCTCCATGTAGCCCGGTGTGCCAGGCGGCTGGAAGGTGTAAGCCGGTCGCGCCAGGCCACGCAGGACCTGGTTGCAGATCGTCTCGCGATCGATCGCGTGGTTCATCGCGAGCCGGACTTCTTTCACATCGAACGGCTCGAAGTTCGGGTCTGGCACCAGGTACCAGGTACCGAAGGTGTTGAACTCGAAGTATTCAGACTTCAGCTGTTCGTCGCCCATAATCCGGTCGAGCTGACCAAGCTCACCACGGGTGATCTGGTCAATCTCGTTGTTGTCATAGGCGAGCTGCCAGCCTTCTGCCGCGACGATCGGAACCTCGACGCGGGTAAGCGTGACGGCATCAATATTCCAGTAGTTCGGGTTCTGCTCCAGAGCGAAGCCGACGTCGTGCTCCCAACTGACCAGCTTGAACGGCCCGCTGCAGGGCACTTCCGGAACTTCGTTTGGATCGGTCCAGGTATCGCCGTACTGCTCGACCGAGGCACGGTGTGCCGGTGCTGCAGCGATATAGGCCACAACGTCGGTCCAGTAGACGGTGCCAGTCTCCATCGTGCACTCGAGCGTATAGTCGTCAAGCGCCTTGACGCCGACATCGTCTCGGGTGATGCCTTCCTCGCCCAGGTTGAACGCTTCAGCATTCTTCAAGCTGTAGAGGAAGCCAGCGTACGACGCTTCCGTCGCGGGATCGAGCTGGCGCTTGAACGACCACTCATAGTCGTTCGCGTTCAGCGGATCGCCGTTGCTCCAAGCCGAATCGTCACGAATATGGAACGTCCACACCGAGCCGTCGTCATTCGATTCGAACGACTCAGCAATATCGGGCGCGACTCCGTAGTCGACATCGAACTGGAGAAGCATGGCAACTACACCAGCATTGCCGTCGCAATAGAGGTCGTAGTTGTAGTCGAAGTGCAGCGGATCGCGGGCCTTGGGAGCGCGGAAGAGCTGCTCTTCGGCCAGTTCGCCCATGTCTTCTTCACCGGTCGCTTCGGTTTCCTCAGCACCCTCTTCAGCTTCGGTCTCTTCGGCTTCTGCCTCAGTCTCTTCGGCTGCGGCTTCGGTTTCCTCGGCTTCCGCCTCAGTCTCCTCAGCGCCGGAGTCTGCTTCAGTAGCGTCGCCGCCGTCATCGTCATCGTCATCACCACCACAAGCGGCCAGCAGGGCCGTCATTGCGGTGGTACCGGCGAAACCGCCGATTACCTTGAGGAGTGACCGTCGATTGATGTTCGCAGCAACGAAGCGAGCTTCGAGCTCCGACAACCTCTCACGATCCTCCCAGAAACGGGGCTCTCTTTCGGACATACGAGATACCTCTCTCCTCTCACGCCACCAGCTGTGAGTCGCTGCCCTAGCTGCCAATCTCCACATTGGCGCTGAGCGTCGCCCACAATTTCAAACGTGCTCGTTACCCCTAATACGTCTTCACCGTCACAAGCGGTTGCATAATTCCGTCAACTTCGCGTCACCACGAGCTGCCGGAGTCGATCCGTACCCCCTTTCTCTACGCCATTGTCTTGGCGCGTTGCATGCGCGGATCGAGCGCATCGCGCAAGCCGTCGCCCAAGAACGTGAAACCCATCATCACTAGTGCGATCGCAATCGCAGGGATGACGGACAGGAACCACAGCGACTGAATCAATGGGAAGAATTCACCGACCATCTGACCCCAGCTGGGTGTCGGAGGCCGCACACCCACGCCGATGAAGCTCAAGCTCGCTTCAGTGAAGATGGCTTGTGGAATACCGAACGTGAGCGCCACGATAATCGGCGTCATAGCATTGGGCAGCATGTGCTTCGTAATCAGACGCCAGTGCCCAGCCCCTGCCGCGCGTGCCGCGAGCACATAGTCTCGCTCGCGCATCGTGAGGAACTCGGCACGTGTCAAGCGCGCCAGCGTCACCCAACCGGTCAAACCAATGGCAATGAAGATGTTGGTCAGGCCTGCGCCGAGCGCCGACATGATCAGGATCACGAAGAGCAACGATGGGAAGGCATACATGACGTCGACGAAGCGCATCATGATCGTGTCAACTTTGCCGGCGGCATAGCCGGAGACTGCGCCGATCGGCACACCAATGAGAAAAACGATGACCTGCGCACCGATTCCCACCAGCATCGAGACGCGCGCACCGTAGATCATACGGCTGAGCATGTCACGACCGAGCTGGTCGGTGCCGAACGGCCAGGTCGAGCTGGGCTTCTGCGTCAGCGCCGTGTAGTTCTGATCGTTATAGCCATAGGGAGCGAAGAGTGGCGCAAAGATCGCCAGGATCATAATCGCCATGACAATGATGCCGCCGATGAGCGCCAGCTTGTTATCAGCCAACCGCCTGATGGCATCACGCCAAAGCGTCCGGTGTTCACGTAACCCGTGAGCGAGAGCATCGTCTTGTGCTTCCGGTGCTTCGGCGACAACCCCTGGTGTTGCTTCTTCACCTCGTCGAATCGTGCTCATGTTCCCTGCACCCCAATCGTTCTAGTTCAGGCGAATGCGAGGGTCGACGAAGCTATAGAGCAAGTCAACCGCTAGATTCATAAACGCCAGGAAGACACCGTACAGCAGGATCACCGCCATGATCATGGAGTAATCGCGGGCCTGCATGCTCTCCACGAAGAATCGTCCCATGCCCGGGATTCGGAAGATCACCTCGACAAAGAAGGTGCCCGTACAGACTGCCGCAAACATCGGGCCGAGGATGGTGAGCGGTGGAATCAAGCCGTTCTTGAGCACGTGCCCGATCACGACTCGCTGGCCGGAAAGACCCTTGGCTTGGGCTGTCCGCACATAATCCTGTCTCATGACTTCAACCACGCTGGAGCGGGTGTAGCGTGCGATGATGCCCAGCGGCCCAAGCCCCAGGGCCAAGGTGGGCATAATCCAGTCGTCCGGACTGTCCCACCCTCCCGTCGATGGAAATATGGGTATTACCAGTACAAAGACCCAGATAAATAAGATCCCCAGCACGAAATTCGGGAAGGATACACCGGAGATCGCCACAAAGCTCGATAAGTAGTCGATCAAGCTGTTCTGGCGCACGGCCGCAATGACACCGAGCGGTATCCCAACAATGATCGCTAGCCCCATGGCCATCGCACCGAGATGGAGCGAGACCGGGAACGTACGCGCAATGATCGATTGAACGGTGCGTGTTCGGTAGTAGAACGAGTAGCCAAAGTCAAAGTGGGCGGCGTTCCAGAGGAAGAGCCCGTACTGCTGATAGAGCGGCTTGTCGAGGCCGAACTTGGCCTCTAGGTTCTTCAATGCTTCCGGGGGCAGCGGGTTTGCGTTCGCTGCAGTTGGCTGCAGTGGGCTGCCTGGCGTGGCGTGCATCACGATAAAAGTGATCAGGGTGATCGCAAGAATCGTCGGTATCATCCACACCAATCGACGCGCAATGAACTGAATCATGGTTCAACTCGCTCCTCTGCATAACCGCCTCTACTGCTGTGCCATAAGACACTCACGACAGGCCATGATCACCAGCGTCAGCTGACGGAATGGCTGTCGCGCCTCTTACGCAGTATTGAACGGCAGCAATGCACAATCTTCGTCAAAACGTCGAGCCACCGAATACTCCGCCGTTGGAGTGTCCTACTTACTGGCCTCGATGTCCCCCACGAGGCATGGCAGCGTCGATTGAGAAGCGTCTTCGCTTTCAAGCTCTGTACTCTATACGTTATCACGGCAGACTTGGACGTGTCACTAATCTGGTCAAAATTGCCGAGAATGGCTGATCTGATTTGGGTCGTTACAAGTTCCGTAGATCTGCTAGGCTACGCACACAGAGGACATTTGGACCGTGTAGCCGCCCTGAGATGAGCGACCCACGGACTAGCCAACCGGAGGAAGGCACGTGGCACATCCTGACTATTTATGGTGGAACGGCGAGCTGAGGGAATGGGACAGCGCAACGGTGCATGTCACCTCTATCGGCTGGTCCAGCGTGGGCGCCATTTTCGAGGGCATTCGCGCCTATTGGAATAGCGACGAGGAAGAACTCTACGTCTTTCGTCTGCATGAACACATGCGACGCCTCGGCCAGTCGATGAAGATGATGCGCTTTGAGCCAACTTATTCCATCGAAGAGCTCACCGACGCTATTCTCGAACTCCTGCAAGCCAATAACACCCGCGAAGACACCTACATCCGCCCACTGGTCTACCGCGGCGGTGAAAGCAAGCGAATCTCAGCCGTCGCCGGGACGACCGCCGTGCTGATCAACACGCACCCCGACCCCTCACACTTGCTGAGCGGCAACCACAAGAGCGCAGGGGTCTCATCGTGGACGCGCATTTCCGACAATGTCATGCCGCCGCGTGTCAAGAATCTGTCCAACTATCGCAACGGTCAGCTGGGTGGCATGGAAGCACAGTTGAACGGCTTCGATCTGGCGCTCTTCCTGAATACTCAAGGCAAGATCGCAGAGGGCGGCGGCTCATGCGTCATGATGATCCGCGACGGCGTCCTCATCACGCCCGATGTCACACAATCAATCCTCGAGAGCATCACTCGCGATGCAATCATCCAGCTCGCAAGGGAGGAGCTGGGGCTCAAGGTCGTCGAGCGTGCAATTGACCGCACCGAGTTCTACATCGCTGATGAAGCGTTCATGTGCGGCACCGCCTACGAGATCACACCCGTCAGTTCTGTAGACCATTATCCGGTCGGTAATGGCAATATCGGGCCAATCACCCACAAGCTCGAAGAGCTGCTCAACGACTGCTTCCGCAACCTCACCGGCATCCGGCAAGAGTGGCGAACGGCCGTTGGCGTGAAGCAAGCTGTGGCAGCCGACTAGCGCTCACATCCCAAATTCACCGTCAACGCAAACACCCCCGGTCGCGACCGGGGGTGTTTCAGCTTGTAGGCCAACCCAACTATGCGCCGGCGAACAAGCCCTCTTGCTGCATCCGGACGATGGTCTTCTCGAAGCCGTCGATCGACTTATCGATGTCCGCCTCGGTGTGCTTCATGCTCAGCAGTCCACCACCGTGGAAAAGGTGCGAGCCTTCGAGCAGCATGCCACACTCCAGCACCTTGGCCAGAGCCGGGCTCGTGCCCTTCTTCAGCACCTCAGGGGCGATGCCCTCAGGCGTATGTAGTGGCTCCGCAGCCAAATTGTCACAGCGCTCACCGAGATAGATATGGAAGACTGACGATTCGCCCCAGACAAACCCTGGCACGTCGTGCTTGATCAGGGCTGCGTTTGCACCTTGCTTGAAGCGGTCAGCCATCGCATCGCAGTGCTGCTGCACCGCTGGGTCCGATACGATCTCCAGGCAGGTCGCACCTGCGACGGCCGCGAGCGGATTTGCGTTGAAGGTGCCTGGGTGCGCGACACGCTTGGTCGAGTTCCAATCCGGATCGTCCTTGAACTCCAGCATGTCGAAGATGGCACGCTTGCCGGCCACGCAACCACCTGGGAGCCCGCCAGCCACGATCTTGGCCATCGTGGTGATGTCGGGCAAGACGTCGAATCGCTCTTGTGCGCCGCCCGGTGCCCACCGAAAACCGGTGATGACCTCGTCGAAGATGAGGAGTGTGTCGTGCTTGGCCGTGATCTCGCGCAGCTTCTTCAGGAAGCCGTCCGGCAGCGGAATCGTGGCGTAGGATGCGCCGCTCGGCTCCAGAATGACGCCAGCGATGTCGCCTTTTGAGATCGCCTCTTCAACGAATTCCAGATCATTGACCGGCGCAACAACGACAGAGTCGAGCGCTCCAGGCGGCACACCTGGCGAATCCATATTCGAGAATGGCGGTCGCTCACCCTTCACGGCGTAGTCATGCCAGCCGTGGAAGTGGCCTGAAAACTTCAGGATCTTCGGGCGGCCGGTCGCTGCGCGCGCCAATCGCATGCCCATCATCGTCGCTTCGGTGCCGGAGGAGGTGAACTTCAGGCGCTCAGCAGAGGGCACGAGGCGTTGCACCCAGTCGCCCCAGGCGAGTTCGTAATCGGTCGACGCGCCAAGGTGCGTGCCGAGATCGAGCTGCTTGTGGACTGCCTCGATCACTGCGGGATGATTGTGGCCAGCAATGAGCGCACCGTGGCCCATGGCGTAGTCGATCAGTTCGTGACCATCAACGTCCCACTTCTTCGAGCCTTCGGCCCGTACCGCGTAGAGCGGAAATGGCTTTGCGAAACGCACATCGTGGGTGATGCCGGCTGGGAAGATCTCGATGGCCTGCATCGCGCGCTGGCGCGAGCCATCGAACTCCTCAATGTATTGTTGTTCTATCGTTTTGGTTGCCTGGGACATGCCGTGTTTCCCTCCTCGGGCGATCGGACCGGCAAGCCATTCAGCGACTTGCCCCGCTATCGCGATTATCTGTCAGCTTTTGGACGCTGTCCACTACACCGACAAGCATATTAAGATCAGGCAATGAGCGTGAGCGATGAAGATAGCCCAAACAAGGAGATTGCATATGTCCCTGACCAAGTTCCCCCGTGTGCGCCTGGCCAGCCTCCCCACCCCGATCCACAAGCTACCTCGCCTCACTGAGTACCTCGGCGGTCCACCGATCTATGTCAAGCGCGATGACCTCACCGGTCTCGCATTTGGCGGAAACAAGACCCGCAAACTCGAGTACATCGTGGCCGATGCCCAGCAGCAGGGGGCGTCCCACCTGATCACCACCGGGGCGGACCAGTCGAACCATGCCCGTCAAACCGCCGCGGCGGCACGAGCTGTCGGCATGAAGGCGATTCTGGTGCTGCGGGCCGAGTCAGAATCACCGGAACTACAGGGTAACTATCTCCTCGATACCATGCTCGATGCCGAATGCCGCTTCATCGTCGGCGAGGCTGATATGCACGACCAAATGGAGCTCGCGGCCGACGAAGTGCGTCAGACAGGCGGCACACCCTACATCGTTGAAGTCGGTGGTTCGATGCCGATCGGCTCAATTGGCTACGCCTCCGCCATGCTGGAGCTTAGCCACCAGCTGTGGGTTGAAGGGCTCGACATCCGCCACTTCTACTACCCCACCGGCAGCGGCGGCACCCAAGCAGGGATCGCACTCGGATCGGCGATGTTTGGGTTGAGCTTCCAGCATCACGCGGTGGCCGTCTCTGGCGACGAAGGGCAGAAGGTCAATCTCGTTGCGCCGCTCATCGAATCGTCGGCCGAGCTTCTGGGAATCACCAACCCTACGTCCGCATCCGCACTCTCGATCGACGTTAGCCAGGTTGGCGAGGGGTATGGAATACCGACTGAGGCGAGCCTGGAGGCCATCGAACTGCTGGCGCATTACGAAGGAATATTCCTGGATCCCGTCTACACGTCGAAGGCGTTCGCTGCCCTGGTCGCTGACATACGTTCTGGGTCCATCCCTCAAGATGAGCCGGTAATGTTTATGCACACTGGGGGGACTCCGGCACTCTTCGCCATGCGCGATCGGATGCAGAGCATCCTGCCAGGCTAGCACGTGCCGGAGCGCTGCCTCAGACCCACTCGAACGTATACTTCGGAGTATGAATACACAGGGTGCCGCTCCGGCTCGCTTCGTCGAAATCGCTCCCGACGCGCAATTTGAAGACCGTCGGGCGACATTGACCTATCGCATCCCACCAACATTGCGGGACGACCTGGTCATCGGTCAGCTCGTGTGGGTTCCGATACGTCGACAGCTGACGCTCGGGCTTGTGACGGATATTCATCAGCGCGAGCCATCGGGCGAATTCACCATTCGCGACGTCTACGCCCCAGTCGAGCCGACCTTTCGTCTCTCTGAGATCCAGTGGCATCTCGCGATTTGGATTGCCGAGCAGACAGTCTCGACACTCTTCGAAGCCGCCTCGATGATGTTGCCTCCCGGTGTCGGGGCGCGGGCCGTCGAACATCTGGAGATCGTTCAAGCGCCAACGAACGCGGACCGAGACCAACTGACCCCGCTTCAGCGACGGCTGGTCGAGCGTCTCGAGACCAACGGCGCGATGACCCTGGCTGCTGCGCGCAAGGGACTGGACTCGTCACTATCCTCAGTGATCCCGGCGCTCGAAGAGAAGGGGCTGATACGCAGGTTGGTGAGGGTCCGCGAGCGACCTTCGCCGAAGCCTCAGCCGGTTCTAGTTGTCAGATTGCCTCAAGACGCTCAGGCACCTCCTGCGCGAGCGCCCAAGCAGGTTGAGGCCTACGCCTGGCTCAATCGCCGGTTGCGCCTGCGCCCAAACCGATCGATGACCCTGGAAAGCATCCTGGCAGCAACTGATTTCAACCGCCAGACGATCAATGCGCTGGCCGAGCGCGGTTCGATCGAGATTGTTGAAGCTGAAGCTCATCCGATTCCCGAGCATACGCCGGGCCGGCGCGCAACGCTCGAATTGACCGACGAGCAGCACCAAGCATATGAAGCGATCAATGCCGGGCTGCGAGCCGGTCGCAACCGCTACTTGCTGCACGGAGTCACCGGCAGCGGCAAGACTGAGGTTTACTTTCGCGTCATCGCCGATACGCTCGCAGCCGGGCGGTCAGCTATCTTGCTGGTTCCAGAGATTGGGCTCGCAGGTCAGCTGATCCAGCGAGCGCGGGCGCGATTCGGTGGGCAAGCCCTTCTGATCCACTCGGCCTTGAGCGATCAGGATCGTCGCACGAACTGGGATCGTGCAGCCGCCGGCGAACCTGTGCTTATCGTCGGGCCGCGTTCGGCGCTCTTCGCACCGGCGCATAACGTTGGTGTCATCGTCGTCGACGAGGAACATGATGCTGCCTACAAGCAGGATCAACCACCACGCTATCACGCCCGCGCGGTGGCCGAGAAGCTGGCCGAGCTCCACGATGCCGCGCTCATCCTCGGGAGTGCGACTCCAGACGTCGAGACCAATTTCGAGGCGCAACGGTCCGATTGGAGCGTTGTTCAACTCCGCGAGCGGATCGGCGCGCGCATCGCCGACGAAGAAGGTCGAGTCCGGGCGCACCCCGCTCCGTTGCCACGCGTCGATATCATCGACATGCGGGGCGAGCTTCGCTCTAGCAATACCTCGATCTTCAGCAGGCGGCTCCAGTCACTCCTCAACCAGCGTCTCGCCCGGCAGGAGCAAACGATCCTGTTTTTGAACCGGCGGGGAATGTCGACGATCGTGCAGTGTCGCTCATGTGGTTGGGTAAGCGCATGCCCGTACTGCGATGTTCCATTGGTCTATCACCGCACCATTCAGCGCCTGGTTTGCCATCGTTGTGGATTTCGCGCGCGACAGCCCCACCGCTGCCCGGAGTGTTCCAGCGAGCGAATCGGCTACTTCGGCGCTGGCACGCAGCGCGTCGAGTCCGAGATCGCGGAGATTGTGCCTGAGGCCCGAATCATGCGTTGGGATCAAGACGCGCTCCGTGCAGGGATCACACACGAAGACCTGCTGGAACGTGTCGAAGCGGGGGCAGTCGACATCATCATCGGCACGCAAATGGTGGCCAAGGGACTCGACCTCCCGAATGTGACGCTGGTCGGCGTCATCAATGCCGACACCTACCTGCATCTACCCGACTTTCGCAGTGCCGAGCGGACCTACCAGATGCTTGCGCAGGTAGCCGGTCGGGCGGGTCGTAGAGCTGCCGGTGGCGAAGTCGTCATCCAGACCTACAGCCCGAGCCACTACGCAATACTGGCCGCCGCAGCTCACGACTACGACGCGTTCTACGTCGAGGAGATCGCCTTCCGGCGCATCCATGGTTATCCACCCTACAAGCGGCTGGCACGCCTGCTGACACGGCATGCGGACGAAGCAAAAGCGCGCAGTGCTGCAGAGGAGCTGGCGGAAGATCTCACGGATTTTTTGGTTGCCAACCCACATTACGACGGCGTTGACCTGATTGGCCCAGCGCCAGCTTTCGCAGCTCGCTTTCGAGGACAGTATGGCTGGCAGGTGTTGGTTCGTGGCGATCGCGGCCCGGCGATGCTGGCGGACTTCAACGTTCCCTACGGTTGGGCCGTCGATATCGACCCGGTATCGATGCTCTAAGCGACGTCGACAGCCTCGATATACTTAGAGATGCGCGATGCAAGGCGCAAGTTGAAGCGAGCGATTCCACCGAAAAGGATTCTTAGACCATGGCAACGTTGCCAATTATCATCGAACCCGACCCACGCTACAACAAGATCAGCAACCGACTGAGGCAGCCGTCCGAGCCGGTGGAAGAGATTACTGATGACATCCGCGAGCTCGTGGAAGCCATGCGAGAGACGATGATGGACGCGGTGGGCGTTGGCCTCGCAGCCCCGCAGGTCGGCGTCTACCAGCGCATCGTCACCATCTACGTGCCAGAGGACTACCAGGAGGAAGGCAGCCCTGAGATGCACTTCACCCTGATTAATCCAGAGATCGTCAAGGCAGGGGGCCGCCA
This sequence comes from uncultured Thermomicrobiales bacterium, assembly GCA_964399615.1. Lineage (GTDB taxonomy): Bacteria > Chloroflexota > Chloroflexia > Thermomicrobiales > CFX8 > CAYNTE01. The sequence goes on along the minus strand of CAYNTE010000005.1, from coordinate 13,858 downwards.
GTCAGACCTTGAGGGCTGCCTCAGCTTCCCTGATCTCGTCGGCGAAGTTGATCGCTACGGCTGGGTGATCGTGAAGTATCTCGATCTCGACGGCAACAAGCAGCGCATGCGCGCCAAGGGCACTTTGGCCCAGATATTCCAGCACGAGATCGATCACCTCGATGGTGTTCTCTTTTTCGACCGCATGGATAGTGTGGGCGACGTCTTCCACATCGATGAGCTGCGACGCGAAACCGCGGAGGAAGAGGCAGCAGAAGCCGAGGCAGCCGTTACAGAGTGATCTCCGGCTGATTGATCCGCATGTGCTCGGCATCGACGATGGTCGAGATCGTCTCAACAGTCTCGGAGAGACGTCCAGATTCATTGAAGACGACATAGTCGAATTCGCGGGCCCGAGCGAGCTCGTGCGTGGCGGTGTTCAGACGCTTGATGACGACGTCGAAATCGTCTGACTTACGACCTCGCAGGCGCTGGAGCAGATCCGACATCGTCGGCGGCGCGACAAAGATGAGCACCGCCCCAGGCACCTGCTCGCGGATCGCTCTGGCCCCCTGCACGTCAACCTTGATCACCACATCACGACCAGTCTTCAACGCCTCGCGAATGCGTTGTTTCGGCACACCATAGAGGTTGCCGTAGACCGTGGCGTGTTCCATAAATTCGCCTGCTTCGATCTGAAAGGCGAAATCTTCTTGTGAGAGAAAAAAGTAGTGGACGCCGTCGATCTCACCGGGCCGGCGCGGTCGTGTGGTCGCCGTGACGGCATAATGAAGATCGGGCAGGATCTGACGCATCTCCTGGATGACAGAATCCTTGCCCACACCTGAGGGGCCGGATATGACAAAGACGCGAGGACGGCGCGTCTGGCGCAACTGCTCGATTAGCTCGTCGGCTCGTTCGTTGAGACCAGTTGTATTCAGATCGGTCATTCGCTCCCGACCAATGCGCCACGCCGAACACCCCTCAGATGCTACAATGCCGCCCCGCTGGACGCCACCTATCGCACTGAAATAGGGTGTACGCTGCAATGTTTGATGCTTTGACTATCTCTGCAATCGTTGAGGAAATGCAGTCCGAACTGCTCGACGGGCGTATCCAGCGTGTCCAGCACATCGACGAGATGACACTCGGGCTCGAAATCTACGCTCGCCGGCAACGTCGATGGCTCGTGATCAGCGCCAATAGCCAGCAGGCCCGGATCCTCTTGCTCGATGAGCGCGCTGGAGGCGATCCCGAACGTGTCTCACCTCTACTGCTGCTGTTGAGGAAATACGCGCGCGGAGGCCGGATTATTGACATTCATCAGCCCCGCTACGAGCGCCTGGTGGAGATCGAATTCGAGCTACCAGACCCGAATGCCGGTGATGACGAGATCCCGGAGCTCATTCGCCGCCGCCTGATCATCGAGCTCATGGGTCGCCACTCGAATATCGTGCTGGTCGATGATGAGGGTCTCGTGCAAGAAGCCATCAAGCGTGTGACCTCGCGGATGAGCCGGGTGCGACCGATCCTGCCTAATCAACGCTACTCACCCCCACCACCGCAAGACAAGCTAGATCCGCTCGCAGCGGCGGCGAGCGATCTTGCAGATCCAGAGCTAAGTGGCGCAACCTGGCGCGCGCTCATCAGCCTGTATCTCGCCATGAGCCCGCTATTGGCTCGGGAAGCGTGCTTCAGGGCTGATCTTGACCCGCAGACCGATCTCGCCGATCTGGAGCCGTCTCAGCGCGAATTACTGGCCGCAGCAGTGCGAGAGATCTTTTCGGTGATGGCATCTCGCGATTGGAAGCCGCAGCTCTATCAGTTCGAAGGTGGAGGCGCAGAATTCAGCGCCATCCCGATGCACTCCCTGGAAGCGCGCGACGACGCCGAGGTCATCCCTATCGAGAGTGTGCTCGAGGCCGCAAGGATCGCGACTCAGCGTGGCCCGGCACGCCCTCCCAAGGCCGACCGCCATGCCGCCCGGCGAGAGCGCCTGCTCCAGGAGATCGAGCGAGCGATGGGCCGGCTGACTGCACGCCAGCAATCGCTTCAGTCTGAAGCAGAATCCGCGGCCGACCCTGAGGAGCTGCAGGAGCGCGGCAATTTGATCTACGCCTATCAGTGGATGATTAGTCCAGGGGACAGAGAATTGACGACGCCGGAGGGTACGACGATCCAGCTCGACCCGGACCTGAGCGTCTCCGAGAATGCCCAGCACTACTTCGAGCGCTACCGAAAGGTGCGATCCGCGCGCGAGACGATCCCCAAGCGCCTCGCGGAAGTCGAGGGCCTGATTGCCTACGCCCAGCAGCTTGCGACGATGGCAAGCCAGGCCGAGACGTTTGATGAGATCGAGACGATACGGGCCGAGTGGGAAGAGTTCGAGGAAGAGACACCGGGACTTGGCTCGACGTCGGGCCGCAAACGCCGGCCAAAGGCCACCAAGCGCTCACGCCGCTACACGACGGCTAGCGGCCATCACATCTACATCGGCCGCTCGGGCAAACAGAACGAAGACGTGACGTTTGGCATCGCCAATCCCGATGATCTCTGGCTGCATGCTCGTGATCTGCCCGGCGCGCACGTCATTCTCCGCTTCAACAGCCCTGAGCATCACGACGAGACGGTCCTCCAGGCCGCAGCGCTGGCGGCGCACTATAGCCAGGGTCGCGACGCGACGCGGGTGCCAGTGGATGTCACGGAGCGTCGAAACGTCCGCAAGATTCGTGGGGCCGGGCCAGGCATGGTGACCTACCGGAATGAATACACGCTCAACGTCGAGCCGCGCTCCGAGCACGATCTCGGACTCACGTCAGCAGAGGGAGCGCCGGATTAGGCGAACCTGGAGAAGAAGACGCCCAACTCGTAGAGCAAGTAGATTGGGATCGCGATCAACATCATGTTGAACGGGTCAGGCGTCGGTGTGATGACCGCAGCGGCGATGACCACCAGGATGAACGCGATCTTGCGGCCACGGCTCAGCATGCGCGTATTGACGACACCGATCTTCGATAGCACGAAGATAGCGACTGGCAACTCAAACGCTATACCCATGCCGATCATTAACCTCAAATAGAAGCTGATGAGATCTGACGCACGAGGGTCCCATTTAAAGATGTCCGATTGGAATTGCGAGAGAAAGTCCAGTGCGCGCGGGATGGCGACGAAGAAGGCAAAGGCAACGCCCGCAACGAACAGTACCGTCACCACCGGCATCGACATATAGAGCCAGCGCCGCTCGCCTCTGGTCAGGCCGGGCGCAATGAACGCCAGCACCTGATAGGTCAACAGCGGCATCGCTATGGCAATTGCGATATAGAGCGCAACCTTGAACCAGGTGATGAACCCCTCAGTCGGGTTGATCGTCTGGATCTGGCTATTTGGCACATTCGCCTGGTCGGCGATGAGCACCAGCACACGCTCGGAGAAGTAGATACCCGCCATCAGGGCGATAAGGATGCCGACAACAGAGTAGAGAATGCGAACACGTAATTCCTCGAGGTGCTCCTGGAGCGTCATCTCGAGGAAGAAGTCGTCGTCCTCTTGTTGGTCGCGCTGGGGATTGCCTGGATCGGGCTCTCCGCCTGGTCCTCGATTTGGCTCCTGGCTGCGACGGCCGCGGCCAAACGGGAGACGATCGGTGATGCTGGACATGTTCTTCCATGCTTCTCAAGTCGGTCTCTGCCACGTCGCTCAGACGCCTGGCACCTCAGACCGGCTCTCGGCACAACAGACGAATTCTACACGCTGGTCCGACAGACTCGCTCCAACGTGTTCCAATCAGTCAACGTTCAATCAACCTCGTGTGGTTCTCTCGACATGCCAAGCGCGCCGCCTTTTATGGAGCGGCGCGCCACTGGTATCACGCAAGATTGATTGTGGACGTCTAATTCGCCGAATTCTCGTCAATGTAGTCGATCGCGTCGCCGACTGTCCGGATGTTCTCGACTTCATCATCAGAGATCTCGACGCCAAACTCTTCTTCAAGCGACATGACCAGCTCGACCATATCGAGTGAGTCGGCGTTGAGATCCTGGACGAATTCAGCTTCTCGCGTCACTTGATCAGGTTCGACTCCAAGTTGCTCTGCAACGATTCCCTGGAGTCGCTCATACACTGCGGACACTCCGCTACCTCCCCCATACAGCCCATGCAAACGGGCCACAACACAAGGTTCGACCCGCGTGCTCCCGACGCTTAGTGCGGGACATCTGCGGGTAGTTCGACTACGCCACCGTATTATGTATCGCCGGTTGGCATTGCGATGGTCGAATTATGCACTGCCACGGATGTCGCGGCAACGGCATCATCAACCCTCTTGCCCTTCCGCCGCAGCGATATCTGAAGCGATTGTACCGAGAACACCATTGACAAACCGGCCCGAGTTTTCTCCACCAAATTGCTTGGCAATCTCTACCGCCTCGTTGATGGCCGCTTTCATTGGTACATCTCGCTCATGCTGCAGCTCATAGATTGCGATGCGCAACACATTGCGGTCGACGGCAGCAAGCTGTTCGACCGGGAATGCCGGCGCTGCTCGACCAATTTGATCATCGATCCCGGCCCGATGATCCAATATGCCGCTGATCAACCGTGCAGCAAACGTGCGCTGCTCTTCAGCAATCGACTCATCTTCGAGATAGCGCTGCAGTACGGATTCCGCGCCATGCTGCGTCAGATCGCCCTCAAATAGCACTTTGAGCGCCATCGTACGTGCCTCACGCCGATTTCGACTGCCGGTCCGAGTCTGATCCTCAGACATCTAGCCTCGTACTCCTCATTGGGTAGTCAATCTCTACGGTCATGGTGCGTTAGCTTTGCGCAATTCGCGCTGGCGCCAGCCCGGAACGATCCGTCGCTGGTGTCACGCGCGCTGCCTGCTCAAGATAGTCGTCAACGAACTTGCTCGCGATGGTCGTGCTCACATCACCACTCCGGAACTGTTCACTATCCAGCACGAAGCGCACAAACGGGATCGTCGTATGAACCCCGGTTATCACCGTCTCGGCCAGCGCTCGCTGGAGACGGTTGATCGCCACCTCACGGGTCGGCCCCCAGGCGATGATCTTACCCAACATCGAATCGTAGACTGACGGGATCTGATAGCCAGGGTAGAGATGCGTATCAACGCGAATACCCGCCCCACCGGGAGCCAAATATTCTTCGACCGTCCCGACTGATGGCGCGAATCGCTCGTCCGGATTCTCGGCATTCACGCGACACTCGATCGCGTGGCCGTTGATCTCGACACGCTTCTGATCGAAATCCAGCTCCTGGCCATCCGCGATGCGCAATTGCCACGAAATCAGGTCCAGACCAGTCACCTCTTCGGTGACAGCGTGCTCGACCTGAATGCGCGTGTTCGCCTCTATGAAGTAGTGCCGTTCGTCGCTATCGACCAGAAATTCGAAGGTGCCAGCGCTGACGTAGTCGATGTGCTTGGCCAGTTTCACCGCGTCCTTCGCCAAATTGTTGCGCAACTTGCGTGAGATATTTGGCGCTGGCGTCTCTTCGATCAACTTCTGATGCCGCCGCTGAATCGAGCAATCACGTTCGCCCAGGCTGACCACGTGGCCGTGCTGATCGCCCAGCACCTGCACTTCGATATGGCGTGGGTTCTCGAGGTATCGCTCGGCATAGACCGCGCTATTGGAAAATGCCGCCTCAGCCTCCGCCTGAGCAAGTGGCAGCAGTCTCAACAGCTCACGCTCGTCGGTTGCAATGCGCATGCCGCGTCCGCCACCGCCAGCCGCAGCCTTCAGCAGGATTGGGAAGCCCACTCGCCGGGTAAGCTCTCGAATGTTGACCTCACGGCCGAGTGGCTCCTTCGTGCCGGGCAGTGTCGGAACGCCTGCCTCCTCTGCAATCCGGCGGGCGGCAGCCTTGTCTCCCATATTGCTGATGACGCTCGCCGGTGGACCAACGAAGATGAGGTCAACATCGGCGCAGATCTCAGCCAGGGTCGCGTTCTCCGAGAGGAAGCCATACCCTGGATGCACGGCATCGCAACCAGTGGCCAGCGCAGCGCTAATGATCGATGGAATGTGGTTGTAGGAGCGCGAGGCCGGTCCCGGCCCGATGCAGACCGCCTGATCCGCAAGTCGCACTGGCAGCGAGTCACGATCGGCATCGCTGTAGCAAACGACCGCCTCTAGTCCCAGATCGTGACACGCCCGCAATATGCGGAGTGCAATCTCTCCGCGGTTGGCAATCAATACACGCTGGAACTTCATCGCACCATCTCTAGGTCGCCATGAACATGCCGCCGTCGACCGACAGCACGACTCCGGTGATATAGCGTGATTGTGGGGATGCCAGGAATGAGACTGCGTTCGCGACATCTTCGGCGTCACCAAACCGACCCAGTGGGATCAGCCCGAGCGCCCAATCCTTGACATTGTCGGAGAGAATATCAGTCAGCCGCGTGTCGATGAACCCTGGGGCCACGGCGTTGACCGTGATATTACGAGAGCCGAGCTCGCGCGCCAGTGTCTTGGTCAAGCCCACCAGTCCCGCCTTGGCAGCTGAGTAGTTGGCCTGTCCAACGTTGCCAACCAGCCCCACGACGGACGTCAAGTTGACAATCGTGCCGGACCGCTGTCGCATCATCGGGCGTGTCACCGCGCGTGCGCAGAGGAACGCGCCCCGCAGGTTGGTGGTGATCACCGCATCCCAATCCTCATCGCTCATGCGCATGACGAGCTTATCGCGGGTGATGCCAGCGTTATTGATCAGAGCATCGACTCGACCAGCCTGGTTGATCGTCTGCTCGACAAGCGTCCCGACCTGGTCTGCGTCGGTTACATCTGCCTGGATCGCCAGCGCATCTCCCCCAGCGTTCTGGATCTCCTGACAGAGCTCTTCCGCCATCTCCGATCCGCCGCGATAATTGACGACAACGGTGTAGCCATCCTCGGCCAGGCGGAGTGCCGTTGCGCGACCAATACCTCGGGTTGCTCCGGTCACAATAGCGACGCGTCGCTCCTCGTTCATGCCTCCCCCTCCAGAACAAGATCTTTCAGCATTTGCTCGGCTGGTTCGACCGTAATCGAGCGCTCGATACGGCGCGCGAGGCCAGCCAGCACATTCCCCGGACCGATCTCAATATATCTCTCGACACCTTCATTAATCATGAACTGCATCACGTCGACCCACTGGACTGAGTGCGCGATTTGATCGACGAGCTCCTGTCTCAGATCATCGGGGTGCGAGATCGGCTCCGCGTGAACATTCGTGACGAGCGGTGCAATTGGCTCGTGGAACGCCGTAGCTTCAATATCCTTCGCCAGCTCCTCGGCCACCGGACGCATATGTGAGGAGTGAAACGCCCCGTTGACCGCCAGACGTACTGCTCGCTTCGCGCCACGCTCCTTGGCCGCCATCTCAGCGACCTGCAGTGCTTCCTCGGAGCCGGAAACCACTACCTGGCCCGGGCAATTGTTGTTGGCCACTTCGACCCCGGTTTCCCCGGCAAGCAGCTGAACGGCATCGAGATCGAGGCCCAAAATCGCCAGCATGCCGCCGAGCCCGTGCTGCTCCATTAACTGACCACGCCGGCGCACGAGCCGCAGTGCATCAGCAAAATCTAGTGCTTCGGCCGCAACTAGCGCTGAATATTCACCAAGTGAGTGGCCAGCGACATATGCAGGTGCCGGCAGCTCACGAGCCGATTTGAGTGCTTCGAGTAGGGCAGTGCTGATCGTCACAATAGCCGGTTGCTGGTTGGCCGTCCGCGTCAGTTCTTCGTCGGGTCCGTTCCAGCAAAGCTGCGTGACCGGGATATCAAGCGTTGCGTCAGCGATGCGAAAGACCTCGGCTGCGGATGGGAAGGCTTGCGCGGCGTCTTGCCCAGCGCCAATCTTCTGCGAACCCTGACCGGGGAAGATCCATGCCACCGAACGCTCTGTCATCAGCTCCTCGCCTCACTCTTCCCAGGGCAACCCCACCGGACGACACCAGCAGCCCAACTCAGTCCACCGCCCATAGCCACCAGAACGAGGTTTTTGCCTGGTGCAACCGCCCCAGCGGCGTTGGCTTCAACGAGACAGATCGGGATTGATGCCGCCGACGTGTTGCCGTAATGCGCGATGTTAACCCAGACCTGGTCTTTGGTGAGATTCAAGCGGCTCGCTGCCGCATCGATGATGCGCTCGTTCGCCTGATGCGGAACAAAGAGATCGATGTCAGAGAGCTCAAGCCCAGCCTGCTCGATAACTCGCAGTGCGGCCTGACCCATGACCTTGACAGCAAAGCGGTAGATCTCGCGGCCATTCATCTGGATGAAGGGCCGACTCATCTCGCGCGCACCGTTGAGGCCCACGAATGCCTGCGGGCTGCCCAGCGTCAGGTGATGTCCGGCAGAGCCATCTGAGCCAAGCTCTAGCGAGATCAGCCCCAGAGGCTCGTCGGAGGCCTCTAACACCACCGCACCGGCACCGTCGCCAAAGAGAATGCACGTACTGCGGTCGGTGAAATCGACGTAGCGGGACTGATAATCCACGCCCACGACGAGCACCTTGGACATCGCGCCGGATCGAACGAACTGGCTGCCTGTTGCCAAGGCATAGACGAATCCCGAGCAGGCGGCATTCAGGTCGAATGCGCCAGCGCCAGTCGCGCCGAGCTCATGCTGCACGAGGCTGGCAACCGACGGCATGAATTGATCAGGTGTATAGGTGGCGGTGACGATGAGATCGAGCTCGGATGGGTCGATGCCAGCGACTGTGCAAGCTTCGACAGCCGCGGCAACGGCCATGGAGACCGACGTCTCTGTTTCGGCAGCAATGCGACGCTCTGCGATGCCGGTGCGGCTACGAATCCACTCATCCGACGTATCAACGACCTTAGCCAGATCATCATTCGTGACGACTCGCTCGGGAAGATATTTGCCCCAACCGGTAATCGCCGCGTAGCGCATCCTCTCCCCCTCCGCACAGAACGACACACCATCACCAGGCTAGCTGGTCGAGGTGGCTCGCACGAGCTGTAGCAGCCGTCATCGCTTGCCAGTCTACCCGAGCTGGCCCTCGTTTGACTGACTAGGCATACGCAATTCGATTTCTACGACTTGCCGGCCAGCATAGTAGCCACACGACATGCAGACGTGATGTGGCTGCATGTAATCACGGCAATTTGGGCAGCGCATCAGATGCGGGGCTGTCAACTTCTGATGCTGGCGGCGAAAACCGCGCTTGGTTCGTGAGACTCGCTGCTTTGGGAGCGCGCCCATCATTTCCTCCTCTTAGCTGCACGATCAGATCTCACCTGATCGCAGCCTATTGCTCAAACCCCTCCGGCTGGTCCTCAAGCAACTCCTCGAGTGCTGAGAGCCGGGGGTCAACACCATCGTCATCAGTTGTATCGATCGCCGGGCCGGGGCAATCTGGACCACAGACTGGCCGCATCGGCAAGGCCAAAATCGCAAACTGTCGAATCGGTTCAGCCAGATCGATCTGATTGAACTCATCGATCTCGCCAATCTCCTGATACGGATCTGGCTCGATCTCTCCGGCCATCGCTTGATCTATGATATCGAGCTGTAGCCGGTACTCTTGCTCTATCTCCGTCTCGAACGGCTGCTCATAGATATTCAGGCAGCGTACACATTCGACCATCGCGATCCCGCGAATCTTGCCAGTCGCAATGATACTCTCGGACGTGCGCAATAGCCGGATCTCGCCTGAGATGTCGATTGCTGGGAGATCGTCGTCGAGGTCGAAGCTATCCAGTTGCAGTTGAAATGTCCGGGTACTGCCGGTCTTCTCATTGTGCAGCAACTGTGAAACGTTGATGATCGTATCGTTCACCAGCTCCCTCGTGGGGTTCTGGCTCTTGGTATGGGTATGTTTCTTTGCCACTGCTTCCGCCAGACTATCCAGGATGTCAATCGAAGCGCAACCCAACAATTGTAACGCGCCTCAACCATAGCGGTCAAACCAGTTTAACGGCCCGCTTTTCTCCTAAATATCAGGAATCTGGGGAACGCTCAAGAATAGAACGGGCCTCTGCCAGGTCCGCCAATTTCCCGCGCAGCAAGTCCTCAATATCACCCAGGACATTCAAGGCGTAACGATCGACACCCTCCTGGGTGCGGCGCGCATTCTCATCGGCCTGTCGCAAAAATGCCTCGCCGCGCTGCCGGGCTTCGGCCATTACACCGGTGTCACCAACGAGATAGTCTGCCTCGTCTTTGGCGGCTTCTACGATCCGGGTGGCTTCTTCTTGCGCACCAAGGATGATCTCTTGGCGACGCTGGATGATGCTGCGCGCTTGTTCGAGCTCCATGGGGATCGAGCGGCGGAGGCGGTCGATGAGATCGAGCGCGACATGCCGGTCAATGATGACCGTCCCAAATGCCGGAATATGCTTGCCACGCTCAACCGTAGCTTCGAGATCATCAATCAACTGCATGAGCGTCGTTGTCGGGCCATCCCCTGCCCGCTGTGATGCAGGTTGTCTTGTCACCGGCCGATCGTCGGTATCCAGTCTCGAATAGCTACTCACGTTCCCCCCTTACAAAGCGCTGCGCTAGCGCCGAAGCCACCACCGGCGGAACCAGTTGCTCGACGTTCCCACCCAGCGCCGCCGTTTCCTTGATAATGCTCGAACTCACAAAGAGATGATCGGAGTTCGTCATCAGACAGACGACCTCCAAATTCGGGTCCAGATGCCGGTACATATGCGCAAGCTGGAACTCGTACTCGAAGTCCGAGACTGCTCTCAACCCCCGAACAATGATATGTGCCTCGATGTCACGAGCGTAGTCTACGAGCAGCCCATTGAAGCTGTCAACGCGAACGTTCTCAAGGTCGCCGATGGTAGATTCCACGAATGAGCGCCGTTCGTCAAAACTGAACAACGGCTGCTTGGGAGCAAATGTGCTGCTCTCGTAGACCGCAACCACCAGCTCGTCAACGATCCGCGCAGCGCGCTCGATGATGTCCAGATGTCCGTAGGTGATCGGGTCAAATGTCCCTGGATAGAGCGCGGTACGCATTTAGGCTTCCCCCTCGTTCGGTCCCGTTTCCTCAACAACATCGTAGATCGAATAGCAGGAGTCGCCATGGCAGCGCCGCCGGAGAAGCTCTAATCGACCAATTCGGTCTGGCGTTTCGAGCTTTGGCCAGTGGCCCAGTATGATGATGGTCCCATCCTCCACCGCTCGCGAGCGGTCGATGCTCGCCAGCGTCTCTATGATATCCGGATTTGCGTACGGTGGGTCGACGATGATGAAGTCGTAGGGCTCACGAACCTGGGCGACAAACGTCTCAATCGGCATCTGATGAATCGCCGCTTCATCCTCGAACCCCACGCTCTGCAGATTCTCCTTGATCGTCTGGCATGCCCTCCGGTCACGATCGACGAAATCTGCCCAGCTGCCCGAGCGCGACAGTGCCTCGATCCCAATCGATCCTGATCCTGCGTAGAGATCGAGAATACGCTCGGGATAGACACCCAACGACCCAAGAGACGAAAAGAGCGCCTCCTTGATGATGTCTTTCATCGGGCGGGTCAACGCCTCGTTGTCGGGGTATTTCAACCGCCGGCCCCGTGCCCGGCCACTGATCACGCGCATCGTGCCTAGCTCACCTCGGCGATCGTACGGGACCAAAATGCCTCGACACGCTGCCGGAGCGCTCGATGGTCATCACGCTCCAATTTCGGGTCATCCTTGAGGATCTGCTCGGCCTCACGACGGGCTCGCTCCAGATCTCGCACGTCAGCAAATATCGCGAACTGCAGCTCAGGCAAGCCACTCTGCCGCGTCCCGAGAAAATCGCCCGGGCCGCGCATCTCCAGGTCGATCTGTGCCAGTCTGAAGCCATCCTGGCTATCGACCATCGCTTCCAAACGCCGGCGCCCCTGCTGCGATGGCTTGTCCGTCAGTAACAAACAATATGACTGCGCGTCTCCGCGACCTACCCGTCCACGGAACTGGTGCAGCTGAGCCAGACCAAAGAGGTCTGCATTCTCGATGACCATCACCGTCGCGTTCGGAATATCGATGCCGACCTCGACGACTGATGTCGAGACCAGAATATCAAGCTCTCGATCCCGGAAGGCGAGCATCACCTCATCCTTCTCAGTCGCCTTCATACGACCGTGCAGCAGCCCAACGCGCAAGTCCGGAAAGACCTGCTTGCTCAGGCGCTCCCACTCCGCAACTGCGGCACGAGCGTCGATGGATTCCGATTCCTCGACTAACGGAAAGACGATGAATGTCTGGTAGCCCTCGGCAGCCTGATCCCTAACGAACTGGTACGCCTCGGCACGCTGTTTGCCAGACAGCCATCGTGTCTCAATCGGCTGCCTGCCCGGCGGGAGCTCGTCGAGGGTCGAGACATCGAGATCGCCGTGCAGCGTCAAGGCCAGCGAGCGCGGGATCGGGGTTGCGGTCATCACCAGAATATCGGGATCTACACCCTTGGCGCGCAACGCGCTGCGCTGCTCAACCCCGAACCGGTGCTGCTCATCGATCACGGCGAAACCCAGCTTCTGGAACTTTACCGGTTCCTGGATCAGCGCATGCGTTCCGATAACGATGTCGAAATATCCGGTCTCGATCGCGGCGTAGAGATCGCGACGTTCGGCGGCTGTCGAACTTCCGGTGATTAGGCCGATCCGTGGACGTTCCGTCTTCGGGAAGCCGTCGAATACTTCGGTCAAGCTTCGAAAGTGTTGCTCGGCCAGCAGCTCCGTCGGCGCCATAATCGCGGCCTGATAGCCGGTTCGCGTCGCCAGATACATTGCCGCGGCCGCAATCACCGTCTTGCCCGATCCGACATCGCCCTGTAGGAGTCGGGTCATCGGCTCCGGCTGGCGCATGTCATCAAGGATCTCCCGCATGGCGCGGTCCTGAGCATTCGTCAGCCGGAACGGTAGCCGGTCGAGAAAGCCGTGGATGTCACTCTCGTTGATCTCGAACGCAATGCCGGGCGCGGATTGCCAGTCCAGCTTCCGCTGCAACAGCCCGACCTGCAAGCTGAGAAACTCGTCAAACGCCAGACGCGCTTTCGCCAGCGACCACGCGCGGCGTGCCTGCTCGGTGGTCTCGCCATCGGGATAGTGAATCCACTCCAACGCTTGATCGAGTGGAATGAGCGGCGGATTATCGACCCGTTTGAGCGTTTCCGGCGGCAGATACTCATCCATCAGCCCGAGGCCAGCATCAAGTGCCTGCCGCACCAGCCCACGCATCGTCTTTTGGTAAATGCCCTTTGTCAGCGGATAGACAGGCACGATCCGGCCAGTATGGATCGAGTCCTCGCGAAGCTCTTCCCACTCCGGCGATTTGAACACCAGCGATCCACGGTACTGGTCCACTCTGCCGGACATCGAGATGCGCATACCGGGCTTAAGCTGACGCTCAATATAAGTATTGAAGAAGATCGCTGAGATACTGCCGGTCTCATCGGCCAGCACAACATTCACCAGGCGTTTGCCAGTACGCGTCGGCCGGCTTTCCACCTCTTTCACCACGCCTTGCACGGTGCTGACCTTGCCGAAGAGCAGGCTGACGATCGGATCGAGGTTGCTGTAGTCAACGTACCGGCGGGGGAAGAGGTAGATCAGATCGCGAATCGTGGTGACTCCCAGTTGCTCCAGCTGCGTCGCGCGGCGCGATCCAACTCCACGCAGCTGTGAAACCGGCGTATCCAGGGAGCCGACGCCCGGCCGAGGAGTTGTCTTGGGGCGCGGAGCGGCGGTCGCCGGGGCACGGTGCGATTCTGCTCGCTCACGAACTCCAACTTGAAACTCTGCCGTCGTCCGCAGCCCCTCGATGAGCCTCAATGCCTCTGTCGCACATTGCGAGCGATTCTCAGGTGAAAAGCTGCCGTAGTCCGCTAGCAGACTCTCGATCTCCCGGAGCACTCGC
>CAYNTE010000004.1:24622-40356 GCA_964399615.1 uncultured Thermomicrobiales bacterium | reverse complement strand
GCCACTCACCCGACGCGAGCTTTGGCAACGCTTCTGCTTTCAGCGAATCGCTTCCCCAGGTCGCGATCGCGGTCGATGTCAGTGAGTTATGGACTGACAAGATGAGGGACATCGCTCCCGACGCCTGGCTGATCTCGTCGTAGACAAGCGCCGTCGTTACCGCGTCGACGGGGAAACCGCCAAAGTCTTCGGGTATAGCGAGACCGAGCAGACCGATCTCAGCGGACGCGGCGACTTCGTCATGCGGAAACTCGCGATTCTCATCTCGCTCGAACGCGCGCGGAGCAATGACCTCACGTGCAAAATCCCTGGTCGCGTCGCGCAGTGTCAATTGGTCTTCGGTCAGCAGATCATCAATCATGCAGTCACTCGATTACTCTTCACGGTAATCATAGAAGCCGACGCCGGACTTACGACCGAGTTTGCCAGCATCGACCATCTTGCGCAGCAGTGGACATGGCCGGTACTTCGGATCGCCGAGATCGCGCTGCAAGACTTCGAGAATATCGAGACACACGTCGAGGCCGATAAGGTCGGCGAGTGCCAGCGGTCCCATTGGATGGTTCATGCCGAGCTTCATTACCGCGTCGATGGATTCTCGGGTTGCGACGCCTTCCATGAGACAGATGATGGCCTCGTTGATCATCGGCATCAACACGCGATTGGAGACGAAGCCTGGAAAATCGTTGACTTCGACGGGCGTCTTGCCGACCTTGCGAGCGAGATCGATGATCGAAACGATCGTCTCGTCATCTGTCTCAAGCCCGCGGACGACCTCGACCAGCGTCATCACGGGCACTGGGTTGAAGAAGTGCATGCCAGCCACGTTTTGCGGCCGGTTAGTTGCCGCGCCAAGGCGAGTAATTGAGATTGAAGACGTATTTGAAGCGAGGATGGCGTCCTCAGCCGCAATCTCGTCCAGCTGTTTGAATAGCGCGATCTTGGCCTCGGCGACTTCGATGATCGCTTCAATAATGAGATCGGCGCTGCGTGCTGATTCGAGATTCGCTTCGGTCTCGATGAGGCTCAGCGCAAGCGCTCGATCCTCGGCTGACATTCTGCCGCGATCTACTTGCCGGTCGAAATTCTTCTCGATTGCAGCTAAGCCAGCTTCGAGGGCGTCACTGTTCTGGTCGGTCATAGTCACGACGACACCGGCACTGGCCATTACCTGAGTGATGCCACGCCCCATTGTTCCCGCGCCAACGACGGTTACGCGCGTAATGTCCATGTTCTCCCCTTAGACCCTTCACTGGATCGACGTTGATCCGAAGTACATCCAACCACACTGGACCCTCGCTCAAACCCCACCAAGATCGAGCAAGTCTCCGCGATTATAAGTGTTGCTCGCAGCTTCGATGCCATCATACAGCCATGCCAGAGATGCCGAGGTCGCAGCATCGATGACCTTGGGTAACTCTCTGGATTCTTCGAGACGGAAATTAGCAAGGACGTATTGCACGGGCGAACCAGCTGGGGGACGGCCTATTCCGATGCGCAGACGGTTGAATTGCTGTGTACCTAGCTGATCAATCATCGATTTGATGCCGTTGTGGCCCCCAGCTCCACCTTCGGCCCGCAAACGCAGGCGGCCGAACGGGAGATCGAGATCGTCGTGAACAATGAGCATTTGTGACGTATCAAGCTTGTACCAGTTGACGAGTTGCGCAACGGCTTGACCGCTTCGATTCATCATCGTGAGCGGCTTGACGAGCAGCAATCGCTGGTCGCCAGCGCGAGTCTCGAAGATCGTTGCCTGGAACCGCTCGCGCTGTGCCGACGCCTCGGTGCGACGCACCAATTCATCAACGACCATAAACCCGATATTGTGCCGCGTGCGTGCATAGCGTTTGCCGGGATTGCCGAGCCCGACAATCATCGCATCGATTGCGCTGTTTGGACGGGAACGGCGCTGCAACAGGTTACGAATCACGATCACACTTTCAGGCTGCAGAAATCCCCGATGGATCCGCCAACCCATATCGTAACGTACCCCATGCTGAGAGGCAGGGTCGAGATACCGCCGATGATATACTGACCGGACGGGGCGATCGTGAAAGCCGCGTTCTTGTGGAATGAGTCGGAGCACGACTAGATGAACATTTTCGGAATTGGCGGAGGCGAATTCTTCGTCATTATCATCCTGGCACTCATCGTCTTCGGTCCCGGCAAACTCCCGGAACTGATGGGGGATGCTGGGCGGATGCTCCGGGAACTGCGTCGTTCGACGCGCGACCTGACATCTGACTTCGAGGGCTCGATGAAGGATATACAAGACGCCTATCGCGAGGTCGAGTCGGATATGCGTTCGACGATGCGTCAGATTCAGACGGACACCAAGGAAATCTCTGACGATATCAACACCACGTTTACCGGTGCCACAGAGTTCGGCAAAGGCACAAGCAAGAGCAAGGCTGCTGCAGCGGCATCTGCGAGTGAAGACGGCACGCCGCTCGACCAGCAATTTGAGGCTGAGACTGCCAAGGCTCCAGCTGTACAAAAGGCCTCTCCAAATGGCAAGCCAAAGCCGGCCGCGGCGCCAAAGACGGTCAAGGCAAAGCCGGCGCCACAGCCAGTCGAAGAGGACCTCCTGGCCGTGTCTGATGAAGTTGACGATTTGCTCGCCGCGGAAGACGCCGATGACCTGCTCTCGGCGAGCGCCAGCGACGAATCCGGCCAGAGTGCCGCAGACTAAGCGGCTAATCCAGCTCGCATATCAGTAGATGATATGTCCCCCATTGATCCGGGATGGCAACAACTCCTGGTGGTTCACCTGGGGAAGCGGTGCGCGGATACAGCACCTGGATCACGGTTGTGCGAAGGATGGAAAACGGCCCGCGACAATAATCACCGCCGAGCAGCGCCACAACCCGACCACCTGGTCGAGTAACCCGTCGGAATTCCGACCAGCTTTCCGCGTCGAAAATCCAGCCTCCGGGGTACGTCACCACGATCACATCGATCGAATCGTTGGGCCAGGGAATTCGTTGTGCGGTGCCAGCACGAACGTTTAGCGATTTACGCTTACACCTGCGGCGCATTGATCCAGACGGTTCAACACCCGCAGCATTGAATCCCAAGCGGCACAGCTCCATCAAGAGCTGTCCTTCTCCGCAACCAACGTCGAGGACATGATCGTCTGAATAAAGATAGGCAGTGAGGTGCAACCGGCGCGCCGACCAGGCAGCGCCCCATAAGAATCTGCCAGCCGGCTCGTGCAAGAATACAAGCGGTCCATAGAGCAGCCGGAATGCGGCTTGCAGCAGTGCAGAACGTAATTCGATCATCTCGAAAGGGTACATCGAGCGGTGTCAACATCGCCTCAATACTCCACGAAATCGCCGGATGCGCCGTTCCAGGTCGAGCATGGCGACGGAGCCGCTAGGACAGGCTCGTTGAAGCTGATGCGAGGCACGATTCAGACTCCCGCATTCATGCCTGTCGGGACACAAGCCGCAGTCAAGACACTGACGCCAGATGAAGTACGGTCGACCGGCGCGGAGATCGTGCTGGCAAACACCTATCACTTGATGCTCCGACCTGGACCAGAGCTGATTGCCAGGCTCGGCGGAGTTAGCCACTTCATGCGCTGGGAGGGACCGGTTCTATCAGACTCTGGCGGCTACCAGGTCTTCAGTCTCGCGAACCGGCGGACGCTTGACCCCGATGGCGTGACGTTTCGGAGTCATATCGATGGCGCTGAATACCGGCTCACGCCGCAGCGCAGTGTCGAGATCCAGCGTCTGCTGGACACAGATGTCGTGATGGCATTAGATGTCTGTCCTGGCTGGGAATCAGGCGTCGAGGAGCAGATCGCCGCGACCGAGATGACACACCAGTGGATCGGCCGAAATATCTCGGCTTTTCGAGCGAGCGTTACTGAGCAATCGCCAGACCGGCCACTGCTCTTCGGGATTTGCCAAGGCGGCTTCGATGAACAGCGACGCGCAACATCGGCGCGGGTGATTTCTGACGCGCCAGTCGATGGCCTAGCTATCGGGGGGCTCAGCGTTGGCGAGCCGAAGGACGTGATGAGCACCATGCTGGAGGCATCGGTCTCTGGCCTTTCTGATGATCGCGCCAGGTATTTGATGGGCGTCGGCTCTCCAGAAGATCTCTGGAACGCCGTCGCAGTCGGGATCGACATGTTCGATTGTGTCTTGCCAACTCGCGTCGCCCGGCACGGGGGAATCTACACCGCTGCGGGCCGTTACAACATCAAAGCCGCGGTCAATCGCGATCTGGACGTATCAATCGAAGAGGGTTGCGACTGCCTCGCCTGCACCACATTCAGTCGCGCCTATCTCCATCACCTGTTCCGCTCCAAAGAGATGCTCGGTCAACGGCTAGCATCAATCCACAACCTGCGGTTTCTGGGGCGGCAAGTTGAGGCCATGCGAACGGCGATTGTCGAGGGACGCTTCGAGGCCGCTCGAAGCGCATTCTTGAACAACTACGAACCCGTTGACCGGCAGCGATCAGAAGAGGAACGGCTCCGCTACAGGCGACAGAGAGCTGGCAATTGATGCAGGGCGAGGAGGCAGCTCAACGGCAACTTGTCAGCGAGCGCCGGCAGATGCGCCGTGCATGGACGGTCATTGCTCTTGCCACACTCGCATTCATCGTCGCTGCCGCCGCAGTAGTCTGGGCATCGCGGTATTACTATGTGCACGCAACGGTCAAAGAATCGGCGGTCGTACGAGTGATTAGTGGAAGTGGCGCGCTGTGGCGAACGTCCTCAGCGGAAGAGTGGCGATTGATCGACCAACAGGTGCAGCTCAACGAAGGCAATCAGATATCGACCGCTCTCGGCACAACGGCGTGGGTGACGTTGTTCGATGGTTCGACGGTGGAAATCTCAGAAGACTCAGTCATTACGCTGGCGCGATCGCGCTCTTCTCGATTTCTGGACCGGACGAAAGATATCGTCATCGAGGTTGAGCGTGGCTCGGTCTACATCGCAATGGCACCGCATGGGGATTATCGCTATTCACGGATCAAGGTCGACGCGGGTTTCGCGTACATCGATATGTCGGATGAGCCAGGTCGGTCCGAAGCTGGGTCCTATCTCGTTGAGGTGCGACCATCGCCCGAGCCTGAGGAGGGCGCTATAAGCTCGGTGCGACTGGCGGTCTTGCGCGGTGCAGCGATTGTCCAATCTGGTGAAGAACAGATGAAGCTCCGGCCAGATGAACAGATCATAGTCAAATCAGCAGGTGAGCTCGGCGCGGTCATGCCTGCGGTCCGCGAATTAATTCTGAACGGTGACTTTACGAATGGACTGGCGGGCTGGCTGGAAGTGCACGATTCGCTTTCGGATTCCCCGTCGAGCGGCGCCGGGATCGTTGAGCTGCGACCTGAGCTGGTAGCAGGCGAACCGACGACTGCGCTCGAGCTCGTGCGGTCCACCTCGTCGGGCGATGCGGTGATGACGGGAGTCAGGCAGCGCATTGGTCAATCACTGCGGGTCTACTCGTCATTGCAATTGACGTTCGATCTGAAGATCAACTCCCACGGGCCGGTAGTGACTGGGCCGGATGGTGTGCAGCTACCCTTCGTCGTTGAGCTGAATTTCATTGACTTGACTGGCCAGGAGCGAACCTGGCGACATGGTTATTTCTTACGAACGCAGGACGGTGCGCAGGTAGATCAGTCGATTGCAACGCCGATAGACCGCGGCGCATGGTTCCACGTCAATCTGGACTTAAACAACCTCGACCCGCTGCCCAAACAGATCGTTTCATTGGTTGTGTACGCTTTGGGAACAACCTACCAGTGCTTCGTCGCCAACCTCTCATTGACAAGTAGCGAGCAGCCAAGCGGGTAGGGGATAGCGGCGCATGCGATGATGACTGCGTCGCACGAAATCAGGAGGGCACAAACATACATGGCGACTATCAGCATTATCGGGAGCGGCTATGTTGGCCTCGTTTACGGGGCGGCGTTCGCGGATCTCGGCAACGATGTGATCGGCGTGGATATTGACGCCGATAAGGTTGCCATGCTTCAGGGCGGCACATGCCCGATCTTCGAACCGGGGCTCCCAGAGTTGCTCACCCGGAATCTCAAGGCTGGACGAATCAGATTCACAACAGATTATGCTGACGCGGTTCCACAGTCCGAATTCGTCTTCATTTGTGTCGACACGCCGCCATCTGCTGCCGGTGAAGCCGACATGCGACCAGTGCGCGCGGCGGCCACAACCCTTGCCGAGCATCTGTCGGATGGGGCCATCGTCATCAACAAGAGCACCATGCCGATTGGCTCAGGTGATTTGGTTGACAGACTGATCCGGGAACACGGCCGGCCGGGGTTGACATTCAGTGTCATAAGCAATCCTGAGTTCCTCCGCGAAGGCAGCGCTGTGCAGGATGTACTCAACCCCGACCGTATTATCCTCGGATCAAACGGAGATCCGGCTGCCATTGAGCGCGTCAAAGAACTCTACCGCGCACTCAGTGCCCCGGTGCTTGCGACAGACCGTCGTACCGCGGAGATGATCAAGTACGCGTCGAACTCTTTCCTTGCGACACGGATCTCGTTCATCAACGAGATTGCAATGATCGCTGAGCGGCTGGGCGCGGATGTGACAACGGTGGCAAAGGGCATGGGGTACGACGAGCGAATCGGCCCGCATTTCCTGGAAGCAGGCGTGGGGTTCGGTGGCTCGTGCTTCCCCAAGGATGTCAAAGCATTAGCGCACATGGCCCACGAAGCAGACTGCCACCCGCAACTCCTGCACGCTGTCCTTGAGATCAATGCCGACCAGCGACGGCGGTTTGTTCACAAACTGCAAGTTGAGCTCGGTGACCTGGTGGATCGGCGCATTGCCGTTTGGGGACTCTCGTTCAAGCAGAACACCGATGACATGCGAGAGGCACCGTCGATCGACATTATCGGCATGCTGCTGCAGCGTGGAGCAAGCGTGACCGCTTACGATCCGGCGGCATCTGCAAACGCCAAGCGATTGATGCCAAATATCCAAATCGCCGATACACCGTATGAAGCTGCAGAGGGAGCCGACGCATTGTGCGTCATAACGCCGTGGAACGAGTTCAAGCAGGCAAACCTCAGCCGTGTCGCGGAGACGATGCGCAATCCGCTTGTCGTGGATGGGCGCAATATCTACGATCCAGCGGAGATGGCCTCGTTGGGCTTCACCTATGTCGGTATCGGGCGCTAAATGGTTTACGAGCCAATCTGGGACCCAGAGGCGGCCGGACCCATTGAGGTCGGTATCGACATCATCGAGATTGCGCGGATCAAACACGTGCTGGATCGATTTCCGACGCGATTTCTGGAGCGCTGCTTTACCCCTCGCGAGCGAGAGCGATATGGCAACCGTCCTGCCGAGTTGGCTGCAAGGTTCGCAGCCAAAGAAGCGACGATGAAGGCGCTGGGCACGGGAACCCACGGCGTGCACTGGCGAGACATTGAGACGCTGCCTAACCGGCGAGGGAAGCCGATTCTGATATTGCATGGCACCGCAGCAGCGCGCGCCGACTTGCTTGGATTCACACACTTTGCCATCTCACTGACGCACTCTCGCACTGATGCCATGGCGACGGTCGTGGCCACCAAGAGCTAGGACCACCCATATGATTCCTGTTGTCACTCCGGATCAGATGGAGGCTGCTGAAGAGCAAGCTGCCAAAGCTGGGTACGCAACCTCCGACATGATGTCGCGTGCTGCCAGTGCCATCGCAAATTGGGTCGATCGTCATCTGCGACCCGAGCGAGAGCAGCCGAAAGTTGTCGCTCTGGTCGGGCCTGGGAATAACGGCGGTGATGGGCTTGTCGCGCTAGTCGAGCTGGCGAATCTCGGCTGGCGCGTTGCTGCGGTGTATTTTGGTCGCGATGCAGTGGGCGAGCTGCCTAT
Organism: uncultured Thermomicrobiales bacterium; assembly: GCA_964399615.1. Classification (GTDB taxonomy): domain Bacteria; phylum Chloroflexota; class Chloroflexia; order Thermomicrobiales; family CFX8; genus CAYNTE01. Next base: position 32,477 of record CAYNTE010000004.1, on the reverse strand, counting down.
AAACGCCGATGCTCAAACGATCCTCAATAACATTGAGACGGACGACGCACTGCAAGACGCGGACGTTGTTCTCGATGCGATTTTCGGATTTCGGAGCCGGCCATCGATTCCGGATGCCTTTCGCCCACAACTTCAGCACGTTGCGGCTTTCGCTACGTCGGAAGGTGTGCCGATCGTCGCGGTCGATGTGCCCAGCGGGATCGATGCTGAGACGGGAGAAGCAGATCCCGATGTGCTGCCCGCAGATGTGACGCTTGCGATCCAATTCCCAAAACTTGGCGCGATCCTGCAGCCTGCAGCGGAAGCGACCGGTGAGTTGATTGTGCTGCCAATTGGCATCGATGCTCCGGATGAATTTTCCGGCCCAAGCCTCGTAGATCAAGATGACGCTCGATCAGCGCTGCCCAAGCGATCAAGCTGGAGCCACAAGACCGGCATCGGTGGTGTGATGGTCATCGGCGGTGGGCCTGGCTACTACGGTGCCCCGCGACTCAGCGGCGAGAGCGCTCTCCGGAGTGGCGCAGGGTATGTCGGTGTGGCAGTGCCTCGATCAATCGTTCTACCGATCGCCACGACGGTTCCAGAGCTCGTGATCATTAGCCTGAGCGATATCGATGCCGGCAAAGCGATGGACGCCATTCGTGACGCGCTGGCAGACTCAGGTAACCGCTATCGTTGCCTGCTGATCGGCCCGGGTCTTGGACAAGATGAGGTAGCTGATCAGCTCCTGAGCCGAATCTTCGCGCGAACCTCAGAGGCGGCGGCGGATGAAGTTGACATACATTTCGGCATCCCGCGGCGACGAGATCAAGGCGCCGGTGCGGATGCCGGACCCATAATTGCGGACCGGCCACTCGTCATCGACGCCGACGCGCTGAACTGGCTGGCTCGACAGCAGAACTGGCCCGAGTTGTTATCTCCAAATTCGGCCGTGCTGACTCCTCACGCCGGTGAGATAGCCCGGTTGCTCGGTGAATCGAGCACGAATCGTATCCTCCAGCAACCGTATGATGTTGTGCGTGAAGCAGCCATAGCCTGGCAGCAGACAGTGGTGCTCAAAGTTGGTTTGACGTGCGCGGCAACGCCCGATGGCCAGGTAATCATTGCGCCGAGAGCGACCCCAGAACTGGCGACGCCGGGCACAGGAGATGTGCTGGCAGGTATGATTGCCAGTTTCATTGGCCAGGAACTTGACACTCTTGACGCCGTCAAACTTGCGCTCTACGTTGGGGCAACGGCTGGACACCAGATCGCGCAACGCATGCATCCTAACTCGGTTATTGCAAGTGATCTGATCGACCAGATTCCGCGAACGATGCTGGAGCTTACGGAACGACGAGAAGGTGCATGAAATGACCTCGACGGAGACAGAAAGGACCGCTGGCAGGACGACGCTCGCCGAGATCTTCGGCGGTACGCATGCTGTGATTGACCTGGACTCCTATACGTCGAATTTACAGGCTTTGCAGCGATTAATCGGCGAACGTGACTTGATGGCAATCGTCAAGGCAAATGCGTATGGGCACGGCGCCGTCGAATGCGCCAGAGCGGCCGAAGAGGTCGGTGTCAAGGCCTTTGGTGTCGCCCGTATCGATGAAGCGCTACACCTCCGGCGTGCAGGAATCGATGCTGAGATCCTGGTCATCGGGCCACCGAATGCCATTCAGGTCGACGTTGCTGTCGAGAACGACATCTCGCTCACAGTTTCCACCGAATTGAGTCTGGAAGCAGTGCTCGAAACGACGAAACGGCAGAGCAAACCAGCGCGTGTACATCTCAAAGTCGACACTGGGCTGCACCGCTATGGTTCGACCCCTGAGCTGGCAATTGAGCTGGCGAAGCAGATGTCGAAGATTGACGAGATTGATCTGGTTGGTATCTACACACACTTCTCGTCGTCCGACGAAATCGACCGGGCACCGACCGACGCGCAACTTGCCAAATTTCACCGGGTGCTTGACGCGATCAAGGCCGAGGGAATCGAGATCCCCACAGTCCACTTCGCCAATAGCGCGGCGATTCTGACCGGGATCCTAGAAGGTTCGACTATGGCCCGGGCAGGAATCGCGTGCTACGGGCTGGATCCATCAAGTGAAGTGCCGGTGACATCTGAATTCAAGCCGGTCATGTCGATGCGGAGTGTCGTGGCGCGACGCTCGACGCTGCCACTCGGTGAATTCGTCTCATACAATCGCACATATAGTGCAGAGATTGATGAAGAGGTGGCCGATATTCCAATAGGATATGCCGACGGTATCGAGCGGCACCTGTCGAATCGAGCCTGGTTCTCGCATCGTGGCCGCCGGTGCAACGTCCTCGGCCGAGTTTGCATGGATCAAACCGTCATCAGCGTTCCAGAGGATGTTAGCGAGGGCGACGAGGTGATCATCTTTGGTGACGGTTCTCAGGGCGAGATGACAGTGGCGGAACTCGGGGAACTATCGGACACGAATACCTACGAGCCCGTTGTCCGAATCTCCGCCAGAGTGCCCAGGGTTTATCTGCGCAACGGCCGGGTGGCGAGCTGGTCGCGACCATTCCTCAATGAGCATGGGGAAGCAAGCAGCACAAATTAGACATAAAGAAACCGGTGGTTTTCATCCACCGGTTTCCAGGTTGCTATGGGAAAGCATAACTCAGCCGAGGCTCTCCTCGCGGTCGGCCAAAGACTCGACGTCCTGTGCCACCACATAGGTGCGGCCCGACATTTCATCTCGCACGTAGTTGAGATGCTTGTCATCCATCCAGCGATAGATCGTTGGACGGGTTACTTCGAGTCGCTGGGCGGCTTGTCCGATGGAGAGTAACTCAGCGGGTTCGTAGGCGCGGAACTTGGCCTGCGAAATCATTCGACCGAGGTCAGTTTCCCAGAAAGCGCGCGGCACCTGATAGTCATCTGCCATCGGTGGCCAGAACAACAACTGCAGTACCGAATCGACGCGCTCATTGACCCGGTCGCGCGGTTCCCGGAGCTCGCCAACGGCCAACTTAGCCAACCGGATGAGGTCACGCCCGAGCCTGCTCTGGCGCAATTCATCGAGGTTGAGCGGCCGCTCTGCTCCTGGGAACAGGCTGGTCACTAAACGGTGATAGTGGCTATAAATGAGACGTAAAGAGTTGTCAATCGTCTCTTGCCACTGAACTGGTGCCCCTTCCACGCCCACTCCTCTCGCGTGGACTAACCGGATCTCCACCCCCCTGTACGTATGGCATTGTAAGCGGGCGCGGTAGCTTCCGTCAACATTGTGCGGCTTCATTTGGCCAAATTCGTACAGATCGAACGTCTAGAGCGTCCGTCCGGGTGAACATGTTGCGCATTCGAACGCCCGGTACGAACGAATAGCACGCATCCCCGAACCTGAAAATACGACGTCTTTCCTATCGCTGACATCTTCTTGAATGGGTAGTGTTATACTCGTGAGTCGCGTCGCGACGTCGGAAAGGCACGAGCTTGCGCACACTTTGGCGGATCCTGGGCTATCTTCGCAAATATCTCGGCCGGTTGATCATCGCCTATCTCGCATTGTTCATCGGGCTGGCTGCGATGCTTGTCATTCCACAGCTCGTTCGCTACGTCATCGACCACGGTATTTCAACTGGTGATCGCAATGTCATCCTGTGGGGCTCAGTCGCTATTGTCGGCGCGGCGGTCGCGACGGGCGTCTTTACCTATACCCGTTCCTACCTCTTTCAATCGCTTTCCGAGCGAGTCGCAACTGATTTGCGTGCCGAGTATTACGAGAAGCTCCAGACGCTCGACTTCTCGTTCTACGACATCTCACAGACTGGCCAGTTGATGTCGCGTGGGTCCGAGGATGTGAACTCGATCCGGCGCTTTTTGATGTTCTCACTGCGCATGCTGGTCTACGGATCGGTGATGATGCTCGCGATTGTGGCGCTGCTGTTCAGAGCTGATCCCAGCCTGGCAATCATCTCGCTGGCTGCGCTCCCGTTCCTGGTTTTCACAGCGGTGAGGTTCGGCCGCATTATCCGCCCCAGGTTCCTGGCAATCCAGACGCAATTTGGCGAGATGTCGAGCGTTTTGCAGGAGAATCTCTCGGGCACACGCGTGGTCAGAGTCTTTGCGCAAGAGGACTCTGAAATCGCGAAATTCGTCCACTCGCTGGATGTGCTTTACAACCGCCAGATCGATGCCATCAAAGTCTGGGCAAAGTACTTCCCGATTATGTCGCTACTCAACGATGCCTCGATCGCGTTCGTTCTCTGGTATGGCGGACGAGAGGTGGTCAACGGCAACATCTCGATCGGTACGCTGATTCAATTCAACCTGTATCTGGCGCTCCTGGCGGGACCCGTTCGCTCGCTGGGATTCATCGTCAACTCGATGGCGCGAGCCATCGCATCGGGCGACCGCATCTTCGGAATTCTGGACACGCAGCCTGCGATTCATTCGAGTTCAGATGCCCAGACGCTGGAGGATGCTCGCGGCTTTGTGCGATTCGAGAACGTCAGCTTCACGTATCCCGGAACGACGGACCAGGTCTTGACAGACATCAGCTTCGAGGCGGAGCCGGGCAAGATTGTCGCGCTATTTGGCCCGACTGGCTCAGGCAAGTCCACATTGACGGCCCTGATCCCGCGCTTCTACGACGTAACGTCGGGGCGGATCACGATCGACGGCATCGATATCAGAGACATTGAACTAGCTTCGTTGCGCAGCCTGGTTGCCTTCGTCCAGCAGGACACGTTCCTGTTTGGTGCTTCAATCCGCGAGAACATTGCATTTGGCCGGCCCGACGCAACCGATGAAGAGATTGAACGTGCCGCCCGGGTCGCTGGCGCACATGACTTCATTCTGGAGACGGAAGACGGCTACGACACGATCCTGGGTGAACGGGGCGTCAGTCTCAGCGGTGGCCAGAAGCAGCGAGTTTCCATCGCCAGAGCGCTGTGTGCGAACCCTCGCATCTTGATTCTCGATGACGCGACGTCGAGCGTTGACACGGAGACGGAATACGCGATTCAGCAAGAGCTGCGCGGCGTCATGCGTGACCGCACGACATTCGTCATCGCGCAGCGACTCATTTCGCTGAAGGATGCCGACGAGATTTTGGTGCTCGATCGCGGCAAGCTGATCGAGCGTGGGACGCACGACGAGCTTGTGGCAGCCGGTGGGCTCTACTCTCGCGTCTATGACTTGCAGTTGAGGGATCAAGAGGAGGTAGTGCGCGTCGCCGACTAGGCACAGCGCACGCAGCCATGGCACGAAATGCACCACATCCAGATGAAGTCCTTTACGGCAAGGTAGACAGCCGGATTGCCCGGCGCTTTCTCGAGCAACTAGCGCCGTATAAAGGGATCACGTTGTTGACCGTCGCTCTGATGGCAGTGACAGCACTTAGTGACCTTGCTCTGCCATATCTCTTCGGCCTAGCAATCGACGTCGTGGATCCGGGCTCAGACCAGACGGTCTTCGGTCGCAGCGGCCTGGATGCGCTCAATCTGCTCGGCATCGCGTTCATTGTCATCACATCCATTCGATTCGTGACCTACGGCCGGCAGCTTTTCTATACGTCTCAGATCGGTCAGTGGCTCGTCTATGACCTGCGCGAGAAGATGTTCAAGCATCTTCAACGCACCGGAATTCGGTTCGTCGACACGCGTGGCGTCGGACGCATCATGTCGCGCCTTCAGAACGACGTCTCGGTGATCGACATGCTCTTCACTGAAGGTCTGATTCGCGTTGCGACTGACCTCATTCTGCTAGTCGGAATCATCGTCATCATGCTGGTGACCAACTGGCAACTAGCGCTAGTGACGTTCGCAGTCATGCCTATCATGATTGTGGTGATGATCGTTTGGCGTAAATTTGCTGTCGAGACGTATCGTGACGTGCAGCGCACGATTTCCATCGTGAACGGCAATCTGGCCGAAACGATCAATGGAATGCGTGTTATCCAGGCGTTCGCCCACGAGCCGAAAAGCATTGAAACGTTCGACGAGCTGAATCAGAACAACTTGACGGCGAATATACGTGCCGCGAAGCTCTCGTCATTCCTCTTCCCGACGGTGATGTTCGTCGAGGCCCTTGCGACTGCCTTAGTCGTCTTTGTCGGTGGTCGCTTCGTGCTTGGTGGTGACGCGTTCACGGTCGGCCAGCTCTTCATCTTCGTGGCCTACATTAGCCGGTTCTATGAGCCGATTCGTGAGCTTGCGATGCGTTACAACATGATGCAACGCGCGATGGCAGCGGGGGAGCGTATCTACCAGATTATTGATGCGCCGATTGAGGTGCGCGACAAGCCCGGTGCGATCGATCTGCCCCCGGTCCAAGGTAACGTGCACTACGACAATGTGAGCTTCGGTTATGGTGATGAGCAGATTCTCTTCGACATAAACCTCGAAGTTGAAGCTGGACAATCAATCGCATTTGTCGGCGAGACTGGCGCAGGCAAGTCTTCGATGATCAACCTGCTGGCCCGCTTCTACGACGTCTGGGATGGCTCGATCAAGATCGACGGATACGACCTCCGCGACGTAACGCAGGAGTCACTTCGATCTCAGCTCGGTGTCGTGTTGCAGGATACGTACCTATTCGGGGGCACGGTCAAAGAGAACATCAAGTATGGTCGGGTTGACGCGACGGATGAAGAGATGATCGAGGCTGCGAAGGCGGTCGGCGCCCATGACTTCATCATGCGCTTGCCCAATGGCTACGACTCTGAAGTACACGAGCGTGGGTCAGTGCTTTCGGTCGGCCAGCGACAGCTGCTCTCGTTCGCACGCGCACTACTGGCGGACCCACGCATTATCATCCTGGACGAGGCGACATCGAGCGTTGACACTGAGACTGAGCTGATTATTCAGGACGCTCTGCGCGTGCTTCTGGAAGGCCGTACCGCATTCATGATTGCTCACCGGCTTTCGACAGTGAAAGAAGCTTCCAAGGTGATCGTCATGGACCACGGTCGAATCATCGAGCGTGGAACGCACGATGAGCTCATCGCGGCACGCGGGCACTATTACGACCTATACACGATGCAATTCCGCCAGGAAGATGAGATCGCGGCCGACTAGTCGCCTAGCCGGAGCTGCTGCTGCGGCTGAGCAGTCAGTTCCACGACGTCTTTGCGAGGCAGGACATTAATGTGCAGGTCACCCTTGGCCACCTTCAGCGCAGCAGTCGCAGTCGAGCTCGCTCGCTGGGGAGTGTTGTTCTTCTCCGACAGGTGAGCCAGCCATACGCGACTCAAGGTTCCGCCCGATGCTGCCGAGAGCAGGCTGGCGCAATCGTCGTTGCTCAAATGGCCGCTTGCGCTGCGAATCCGACGTTTGAGGAACGCGGGATATGGACCGAGTCGCAGCATCTCTTCACAGTAATTTGATTCCACGACGGCCATCGTGCTTTCGGCAACGACATCGACGACGCGATAGTCGAGGCAGCCAAGATCGGTAAAGATGGCGACACGTTCTGACCCTGCTTCGATGATGAAGCCGACAGGCTCAGCCGCGTCGTGCGTGACCGCGACAGGCGTGACCGCCAGACTTCGAATTGTGGTCGTCACATCGTCCTTCAACTCGTACCACGCGCCACTTCTGCCGATTGCATCGAAGGTCCCGCGAGTAGCGTAGTAGGGGCAGTCGGAGGATTTGCGCAGCGAGGCGAGTGATCGCACGTGGTCGCTGTGCTCGTGACTGATGAGCACGCCAGAGAGCTTGCCGATGAGATTGAGATCAGTCAGCGTCTTGCGCAGCACCCTGACGCCGACACCACAGTCGATCAGTATTGACGTGCCTTCGTGCGTGAGGATGAACGCATTTCCACTACTGCCGGATCCAAGGGAGAAGAGCCTCACGAGCTACCTCCGGTCGCGAAGACCGCCCGTCCGATTCG
>CAYNTE010000004.1:22268-24522 GCA_964399615.1 uncultured Thermomicrobiales bacterium | reverse complement strand
ACTTCTTCCTCGTCACAGCCGTGCTTCTGCTCCTCGTGACCCACGTTGACCTGCAACAACACAGCTTGCTCAATGCCGGCGCTAGCCGCGCGCTTTTCTATTTCTTTGATGAGACTCGCACGATCGACGGAATGGATCAGTGCCGTGTGGCCAACGATCTGGCGCACCTTGTTGGTCTGGAGAGTTCCGATCATATGGAGGTTCATGTCGGAGGGGATATCGCCGGTGAACTTGTCGAGCGCGTCCTGGACACGATTCTCGCCGAAGTCTCGCGCTCCTGCTCGATAGGCCGCGTCGACAGCTTCACGATCGACAGTCTTGCTTACAGCAATGAGCGTGACTTCGTCGCTGCGCCGTCCTGCGCGTGAAGCAGCAGATTCGATACGCTGCTGAATCTCGCGCAAGTTCGACGATATGCGCGTCTCGAGTGACGTATCCGGGACGGTATTCACAGCTCCTAGCCCTCCAGCCAGCTATCGCTCATGCAGTTGCGCCACCATCATCATACGACCTCGCGGCCGTTCGCCCGCCATCGCGGCGCGGTGTGAGAACATCGGCAAGTCACCACACCAGGTGCACGTTTCGGCAATTTCGATGGCAGCGGACCGCACTCCGGCTTGTTCAAGGTTGATGCGATTGGCGACCCAGAGGTCCAAATGCGGGCGGGTAGCACCGTAATCCACAGCTTCAGGCCCGAGCTCGGGTTGCGCGTCGAGCCATTGTTCAACGACCTCATCACCAACTTCGTAGCAGCACCCACCAATGGAGGGGCCAACGCCAGCAATGATCGAAGTTGGGTCAGTCCCGAATTCGCTGGTCATCTCGGCTACTGCAACTTGAACGATCCCCGCAACGGTCCCGCGCCAGCCCGAGTGAACGAGACCGATCGCGTGATGGTCAGGGTCGTAGAGGAGAATGGGCACACAGTCAGCGATGATCGTGCCAAGCGGGATTCCAGGCTCGCACGTTATCAAGCCATCGGTCTCCGGGAAGCCATCAAATGCCGGATACCGGCCGCGACCTCGATCGGCGAGCGTCACGATAGCCACGCCATTGCTGTGTACCTGGCGACCGAGCGTTAATGCCTCTGGCGCCAGGCCTAACTCCTGCAAGAACGACTGCCGGTTTTGCTCGATTTCCTCGGGCCGTGTGCCTTTCGCGTGCGCCATGTCGCCCTCAGCTGGCGCAAGCGTATCTCGACCGGTCATCGCCTGGGTCAGAAGTGCACCATCGAACGATCTGAAGTGAAACGCGGCTCTGGAATGCTGGGTGGTCGTCAACGGCTCTGGGCCTCCTCCAAAATGATTTGGTCAACGACGAGCTCGATTGGCGCCTTGTTGTCGCGCATCACCTGCGCCGTGTCAGTCCAGGGACGAGGAGTACCGCTTCGCAGCGACTCTTGACCGACTTGTGCCAATATTGAGCCAGGGACCAAATTCTGAACGTTCTCCTGGAACGCCTCAACGCTTGAATCGCCGTTGATACCGATGACCATCGTGTTGCTGAAGTCTTTGACATCGATCAGATAGACCTCGTCGAAGACCTCATCCATCGTGGCGGCAATGACCTTGACGAGATCGAAGTTTGTCTCAGTGCGGCCTGCATTGACGATGGCCGCGCCTCGATCACTGAGGTGATCTTCGACCTGCTGGAAGAATTCCACAGTCGTCAGATGAAACGGTATATAGGGCTGTCGGTAGGCATCGATCCCGATGACATCGTAGGTCTTGTCCGACTTGGCGAGATAGTAGCGACCGTCAGCAACGATAACGTCCAGATTCGGTTCGTTCATCTCGAAGTAGTCTCGACCTACATCGACTATGCCTTGATCGATCTCCACGCCATCAATCGGGATCGGACCGTACGCCTCGGTGAATTGCTTGGCTACGGTGCCAGCAGCGAGGCCGATCATGAGCAAGCTATTCACATCCGTGGGTTGCAGATCTGGATGGAAGTAGGAGCCGATCATGAAGTAGTCCCACGGGCCTTCGGTCAGGATATGCGTAGGATCGTAGATCGAGTGGACCGCATGCCCCTCGTTCAAAATGAGTTGGGTCTCGGTACCACGCTGAATGACCTGGATGTAGTTGTAGGGTGTCTCAACTTCAGTCAGAATCTCGGCATCCTCGTAATCGACGGGTCGCACGAGACCCTGGTCCCAAACGAACGGTAGCGCAATAACAATGACGAGGACTACCGCGGAGATCACCGATCCGCGACCCGATCTGGCGATTAACATGGCGACCAGCGACGG
>CAYNTE010000004.1:15698-22168 GCA_964399615.1 uncultured Thermomicrobiales bacterium | reverse complement strand
CGGAGATCACCGATCCGCGACCCGATCTGGCGATTAACATGGCGACCAGCGACGGCAGCAAAATGGCGATTGCCAGAACGATGAAGGCATTACGGCTGCCGAAGAGCGGAATGAGCAAAAACGCCGGGGCGAGGCTGCCGAGGATCGAACCGACGGTCGACAGCGCATAGAGCGAACCGGCTGTGTTGCCGGTCTCCTCCACTTGCAGGACACGCAAGCGCACCGCATAGGGAGAGACCATGCCAAGCAAACTCACTGGCACGGCAAAAAGCAGCAAGGTCCCCAACAGCGAACCGATGAACGCACCGACATTCGTAGTGTCGAACGCTTCCATTGAGGCCACCAAAATTGGGCGCGCGAGATAGGGAGTGATGGCGATTGAGGCTCCGGCAGCGGTGGTGATGGCGAACAGGACCGATGCGCGCGGCCACCGATCTGCAATGCGGCCACCCAGAAAGTAGCCAATTGTGAGGTAGAGCAGCGTCAGCCCAATGATGTTGGCCCAAATGAACGTCGATGTCCCGAAGTAAGGTCCGATGAGCCGAGACGCTCCAGTCTCAACCGCGATGCTGGTGATGCCACCCATGAAGACGATGACGGATAGAATCCAGCCCCGCGGGTCGAGCGCGGAGTTTGCGGTCGCGACGCTCCGCTGTTCTGTCAGTGGAACGCTACTCAACGGCCGCCGCCTCCGTGTAGGTCTCAAGCGAGATCGGCACGTCGATGAGGACTGGACCAGATGCGCCTCTGGTGGATCGCAGAACCTCAGTCAATTCTTCCGGCGAGTTGGCTCGGATGCCAGGCATACCGTATGCCTCAGCGATCTTGACATAATCGGGATTCACGAGGTCGACAGCTATGAAGCGGCCAGGGTAGGTGCGTTCCTGCGCGGCCTTGACCGCGGTGTGCGTCCCATCGTTGAAGATAACGATCTGGACAGGAATTTGATGGTGGACTGCTGCTCCTAGCTCCTCGAGACAGAACTGGAATCCGCCGTCACCAGCGATTGCGACTACCTGTTTTTGCGGGCAACCGACCTTCGCACCGAGCGCCGTCGGCATTGCCGAGCCTAGCGTTCCAAAGCCACGCGGAAAGATGTAGCTCCGCGGCTCATAGGTCGGGAAGTAGCGAACTGCCTCGTAGGCCATCATCGTCATGTCGTTGACGAGGATCGCATCGCGATCCATGCCAGCACGCAGGGCATTGATGTAGGCGACATAACGGGATGCTCGCGCGTCGGCAGGCGCCAGCAATGCATCCCGCATCTCGCGAGCTTGATCTTCTGTCCAGGCGCTCGATCCAGGTGTCCAGTCTCCCAGTTCGCTGAGCAACGCGGAGACCGCGGCGGCAGCATCCGATTGAATCTTGACGGTCGTTTGGTAGCGATCCTGTGCCAGCTCATGATCGTCGATGTCGATATGGATGATTTTGCTGGGGATAGGTAGGGAGCCTTCTGCGGTGGTGCGGACACCGAGACCGTTGCCGACCACGATGGCAAGATCGCTCTGTGTAAAGGCAGCAAGCGCGGGATTGTCTTTCGTCCATCTATACCCCAGCGCGCCCACGGCGAATGGTGCGTCGTGAGCAATCGAGCCCTTGCCAGTAACAGTGGTGACGACTGGCGCGTGGAGCTTGGCAGCCAGTTCTGTGATCATGGGGCAGGCTGTGTCGGTGCTACCGCCACCGCCCGAATAGATGACGATTCGATCCGCGGCGTTGATCAGCTCAGCAGCCTCCCGAATAAGGTTCGGGTCTGGCTGATAGGTCGGTGCCGTCGCCAAGCGAATCTCGGGTCGCTCGACGTATTCCGAGAGGAGATCAAGTGGTATCTCAAGGTGGACAGGCCGGGGACGATCGGACGAGAGGGCCTCAAGCGCTTGTGCGACGAGCTCCGGCAAGTCGGGCGCTTCCATCGCCCGTTTGCTCCATTTGGTGATCGGCGCCATAAACTGCATTTGATCGGTGAGTTCATGCAAGTTGCCGACCATCTGGTCGATATGACGGCGCTCCTGATTCGTGGCGATGACGAGCATCGAGCTCGAATCGGCGTATGCCTGGCCAACGGCGGTTGAAACGTTAGTAAGGCCCGGGCCGGTGACGATAAGCGCAACACCTGGCTTGCCAGTCGCGCGGTAATAGCCATCGGCCATGTAGCCAGCGCCCTGCTCGTGGCGGGCGAGAATGTGCTGCAGCTCTGTGCCATTGATCAGCGCATCGTAGATGTCTAGCGTGTGGACGCCGGGAATTCCAAAGATCACATCGATATTATTGGCTTCGAGCGCACGTATAACAGCATCTCCGCCTCGGATCTGCTGCTCAGTATCGACCGCCATTACGTTTAGCACCTTTCAGGCATACTCTAGACCGTTCGATCAACCAGCCGATGCAAGTATAGGTGAGCCATCTCGACAAAGGACGTACCGATCGCGTTCCGGACGTGTTTCGCCTTCATATCCTTCACCTATGCTCATAGTCATTTGACAGGAGAGTTCCGAATGTGTGGTCGATTCGTCATTCTCAGACAGCTTGAGGAGATCGCCCAGTTGTTCGAGGTCGGCGCAATCATGACAAACGATATCGCGATTCCAAACTACAACATCGCGCCAACATCGCGCATCCCGGCAATCATCGAAGCTGATGATGCGCGTCGACTCGTCGCGTTGACATGGGGGTTCATCCCACAGTGGGCATCGCCGGATAAATCCATGCCGAAACCGATTAATGCCCGCGCTGAGGGCGTCGGCAGCAGCGGGATGTTTCGCAACGCACTTGCGCGGCGACGCTGTCTGATTCCCGCAGACGGCTTTTATGAGTGGTCAGGACCCAAAGGAGATCGTCAGCCGAACTACATTCACGCAGCAGGCGACCAGATGATTGCGATGGCCGGCATCTGGGAACACTGGGACGGCCACGGAAATGAAGACCAGGCAGTCGATTCGTGCGCGATCGTCACGACGTCGGCGAATGCGGTTGTTGGAGAGCTTCACGACCGCATGCCTGTGATTCTCGATCCGTCGGACTGGGACCTCTGGCTCGATCCGGATGTGGATGAGAAGGAAGCTGTATTGCCATTGCTGCAGCCGGCTGACGACCGGTTACTGGAGTTCCACGCCGTGTCGAAGGACGTCAACAGCGTGCGCAACAACCGGCCAGATTTGATCGACCAGATCGAGCAAGGCAAGTTGTTCTAGGCCCGAAGTCCGGTCCAGGCCATCAAACACTACGATCTAGGGCCGGATAAATCACGTCAAACCTCTCGACCACGTGGTCACCTTTCGGATTGCACCTCGATTAATGGGCGATGTTCGGGAGGGACGGAGTACCCAAGGCCAGCAAACCGCCCTTTGCGGATAAGTGTCGTTAGCCGCAATAGCGAGTTGGATCAGCATGGTCGTCAGGATCCACTCGGCAGCGTGCGCACCCCAGACTGCTGCACGCAGAAGCTAGCGTCGCGCGATGGTTTGCGCCAGATGCTCGGCGACCATAACGGCCGGCAAGTTGGTGTTGGCGCGCATGATGACCGGAAAGATCGAAGCGTCACAGACATAGAGATCGTCGATCCCGTGAACCTGGCCAGCCGGCGACACGACAGCTTGTGAATCGGATGCAGGACCCATGCGACACGAGCACGCCGGATGATAGTAGATGCCGACCGACTCTCGAACGAAGTCCGCCATGTCGTCGCGGGACATTGCCCCTGGTCCGAGTCCGAACAGATCGGTGAAGACATTCGTCGACATTATGTCGCTTGCAATCTCAATGCCGTCGACAAGCATCTGTAGATCATGAGCGTCCGGGTCGTTCAGGAAGCCATGATCAATGATCGGTGCGTCGGATGGCTTGGTGCTAGCAAGCCGCACTGATCCCGACGACCACGGCTCGACACAGGCAACCCAGATCGCGTACTGCCAATCGCCGGTCGACGGAGACTTGCCAGAGACGGCATAGAGGTGAAGGTCGAACGCAGAGTCACACGTGCTGCTCTGCGCTTTCGCCAGTGCTTGCTCGTCGGGAAGCCAGCCGCTGATCTGGAATTGACGCATCGCCCCAGAGAGTGTCGAGCTCTGATCCAGCGTGACGGTAACTGCTGGATGGTCAGTCAGACCGCTGCCCACACCTTCGAGGCGGTGAACCACACTCACTCCAACCTCAGACAAGTGCTGCTCCGGACCGATTCCTGATCGCAAGAGGATAGCTGGCGAGCCATATGCGCCGGCTGCGAGCACGATGCGTTCGGCCGCAATGGTCTGTTGCGATCCACCGACTATTACGTCAACTGCGACGGCACGGCCGTTGCGAACTACGACCCGGTCAACCAGCGCATCGCCAATGATCGTGAGATTGCGACGCTGCCTGACCGGGTCGAGATATGCGAGCGCGCTGTTCCAGCGTATTCCCTCGAAGATATTGACTGGTGAAGTGTTGACGCCCGCAACCTCGTCGGGATCGTTGAGATCGGCTGAACGTGGGATACCCGTTGCAACGGCACCATCGATGAACGCTTGTTGCCACGGGGTGACTTCATCTGAACCGATGTTGCGAACGCGGAGACTGGATTTAGCTCTTTCGAAGGCCGGCTTCACCGAGTCCCAGTCCCAGCCAGTGTTTCCGATCTCGGCCCAGTGGTTGTAGTCGTTACGGTGCCCCAGCAATGCAACACAGCCATTGTGGGAAGAGCATCCGCCAATAACTTTGGCGCGGTCATACCCTGTCCAGCTACGGTGTGTCGGGTGGGCAGTCCCGTAATATCCCCATTGATGGCTCAGACAGAGCGTTCTTGCGTCGAGCACGTCATCTGGCCAGTTACCCTCATTCAGTGCGCCGTAGTCTGGTCCTGCTTCCAGTAGCACAACATTCTGATCGGTATCACGCGCAACGATGCCCGCGAGGGCTGCCCCGGCCGACCCTCCGCCACAGATCAAGAGATCAATAGCATCGGGCAATTTGGACGCAACATCCATGCAAATTCCACTTTCGATTGATTCACACAAACTCCGAGGTCAGTCTCGCACGTTTTGGCGGTTCCATGAACCGAGCGGCTCAGACGGCGACATTGCGTCCGGGTCGTTGACCATAACATCTGGCGGAATGTCTAGCGCATCATCGAGCAATGGATCGTTGGTGTCGAGCATCCAGCGTTCCAGGCGGTGGCGCATGTCAGCGAGTATGTTGGCGTGCTGTGGGCTTGTAGAGAGGTTTGAAGTCTCCACCGGGTCAAGCATCAGATCAAAGAGCATTTCTTGAGGGACCAATTGATCGCCCCAGCCCAGGTTGACCAACGCGTCCTTGCTGGGACTGTCATCGGTGTTCGGAAGCGCTACCCGATTCCGCTCTCCCCAGCGACGGATGTACTTCCACTGTTCGGTCCGGCAGGCGCGTTGTGGCTCGAATGCCGCGTGAAACGTGATCTCCGCAAAGATCTCATCGCGAGCCTCCGGAGTATCCCCGCTTACTGTGGACACTAGCGAACGACCCTGCAGCCACTCGGGCGCCTCGATTGCAAGCAGATCACAAATCGTCGGGTAGATATCCAGATGGCTGGTCAGACTGTCAACAACGCGCCCTCCGGAGAATTGTCCCGGTCCTCGCATGATCAAAGCCACGCCAATGCCATGATCCGTCAACGTTGCCTTCATTCGAGGAAACGGCAACCCATGGTCGGTGGTGTAGATCACGAGCGTCTCTTCCGCGAGTCCCGCTTGTTCGAGCGCACTGAGGACGAGACCGACCTTGGTATCCAGGGTCTGAACGGCGTGACCGAATGCGGCGGTGTCGCGCCGAATTGCGGCGAGATCCGGCAAGGGATCAGGAACTCGCACGTATCGCGCAATGGCATCAAGCGAGTCAGCAGTTTCGTCATCTGCAGGCTCTCCGAACGACGCTCCCACTCGATGGGTCTCCACGAATCCGACATCGAGAAAGAACGGTCTATCCGGCTGCGACAAGAGATAGTCTTGCGCGATGAACTCGGCTCGCAGCGGATCATTGGGTGCGCTGGTGTAGCCACAGAGGGCAACGTCGTCATCGGTTGAGACGTGCTGAAACCCCGCAAGGACCGTCTCGTAGCCGTGGCTGGCAAGAAAGGCGGCAAGGTGATGCTCTGGGTAGTGGAGCTTGAATCCACGGTGCGCCAGGCCCAGCATGCCGTTGGTGTGTGGATAGGTCCCGGTAAGCAATGCGGCCCGCGACGGCGAGCACGACGACGCAGCGGAGAACGCCTGCCGAAAGATCACGCCCTCTTGTGCCAACTTGAGGAGGTTCGGCGTATCGAATCGGTAACCGTAGGGGCTGATATAGCGTCCGGTGTCATGCGAGTGTACGTAGACAATGTTGAGCATCGTCTTCCCTCTGGTTGGTTATTCGAACGTCAGGCTCTCGAGTCGCAGTCCATTCCACCAGGCAATCGCGTCCATCTCGCGCTTGCCCGCCGGCTGGACACGTTCGAGGATAAGCGTTCCATTGCCGGTCGC
>CAYNTE010000004.1:11614-15598 GCA_964399615.1 uncultured Thermomicrobiales bacterium | reverse complement strand
CGCGCTTGCCCGCCGGCTGGACACGTTCGAGGATAAGCGTTCCATTGCCGGTCGCAACGCGGATTTCACGCCTATCTTGCCTCGCGTGTCCTGGCTCAACGTCCGTGCTTGAGTAATCCACGGTCGCGCGATGGATCCTGACCTGTTGATCTTCGAAGACCGACCAGGCCACTGGCCACGGCTGGGCGGCACGTACCAAACGCTCGATGGCGCAAGCTGGTTGATGCCAATCAATGCGACCGTCATCCTTTGTCCACTCTCGCGTAAATGTCGCCAGTTCATCGTCTTGCGGCTGTGCCTCGATCTCACCAGCTAGCCACTGGCGGCAAACGTCTGGCGTAATCTCGGCGGCTATATGTGCCAGCCGATCGGAAAGCTCGCCAGCGGTCTCATGCGGGTGGATCGCAACCCTTTGCGCTGCAAGTATCGGGCCGGCATCGAGCTTTGAGACGAGCTTGATGATTGATATGCCAGTTTCAGAATCGCCGCTTAGGATTGCGGCTGGCACTGGAGAGGCGCCCCGATACTTCGGAAGTAGCGATGGATGAATGTTTAACACGCCTGCCGGGGCGAGCTCGAGCACGTCTTTTCGCAGGATCTCTCCATACGACGTAAGAACCAACAGGTCTGGTTCGGCTGCGGCTAGGCGCACGACAGACGCTGGGTCCCGCAGTGAGTCAGGCTGAAAGATATCGAGTTCGAGCTCTCGCGCAACCTGTGCCACCGGCGGCGATTGCATCTTCCGGCCACGGCCCGCCCGACGGTCTGGCTGGGTTACGACAAGCACCATGTTAAAGCGCTCATCACTGGCCAGCGCGCGCAGTACTGGGGCGGCGAAATGGGGCGTGCCAAGAAAGATCAATCGAGCGGACATGGATGCTCCAAACCGGAACGGTGCACAATTCGATCGCACGCGGTAGGCCAGATTCGCTAACGATCGGGACGCCGCGTTGCTTATGTTTCTGGAGTATAGGCGCCGTGCCTCCTTGAAGAACCCCAGGTCGGAGTTTGACGACGAGTGGATCGCTTGATCAACAGGGTCTTACAGGTTACGTGGCAAACTGTCGCGATCGTCGTCATTCTTATCATTGCCTTCGGCCTGCGCATACACGGAATCGATTGGGACGACGGGCACTACCTTCATCCCGATGAACGATTCATGGCGATGGTTTCGTCGCAGCGAGTCGACTTTCCCGAGCTCGGCGACATCGGCGAGATCTTTGACCCTGCTCACTCACCAATCAATCCTCGGCGCGACGGTGATGACGGTAGCGCTCAGTCTTATGCCTACGGGACACTGCCAATTTATGTCCAAGGTAGCGTCAGCTGGCTGCTGGACTCGATCGGCGGCGATGGATTCGGGACCTATGAGCGCTTGTATCTCGTCGGCCGTACACTGACTGCCATCGTCGACGTGCTAACGACGCTGTTGGTGTTTGTCATTGGGAGGCGGCTCTTCGGACCAGTAGCCGGGTTGATCGGCGCAACTCTTTATACGTTTCTGGTCCTGCCGATTCAACTGAGCCACTTCTTCACGTCCGACCCCTGGTTGACTCTCTTCGTCACGGCGACGATCTACTTCACATTGCGATATATCGAACGGCCAACCGTGCGCGCGGCGCTGTTGATCGGTGCCACTGTCGGGTGCGCATTTGCAACCAAAGCCAGCGTCCCTTCCCTACTGATACCGGTGCTTGCAGCGTTTGGTTATGTCTACTGGAAGGCGTCGAATCGAGTCGGAATCGTCGAGCACGCCGCACTGGGTGCCCTCGCATCGCTCATCGTGTTCAGCATCTTCGAGCCCTACGCGATCGTGCGATTCGACGCCTTCTGGGCGGACATTGACCTGCAGTCCCGGATTGTGCGCGGTGAATACGATGTGCCCTATACCCGCCAGTTCATCGGCCTGACGCCCGGCATCTACGAGCTGAAGAACCTCTTTTTCTTCACGGCGGGTCCGGCATTCACGCTGCTGTCTCTCGTTGCCACGGTGTGGGCCGCGAAACAGTCTGTGCGGCTCAGATCACTAGAGCTGGCGATTCCTTTGCTCTGGATTGTCAGCTACGTACCGACGCTGCTGATTATTGAAGCTCGGTTCTTGCGTTACACACTCCCCCTGCTGCCTGTGCTGGCGATATTGATCGGCGGCGCGATCTGGAATCTCTCGCGTGATCCTAAGTGGAGAGTCATCGCTCGCGTCGCAGGTGCTGTGGTCATTGTGGTCACAGTCGTTTGGGGCATCGGCTTCTCGACGATTTATGATTCAACGCATCCGCGTATTCATGCGTCGGAATGGATCTACGAGCACGTCGATCCAGGCGCGCGCATATCCTACGAAAGCTGGGATGATCCACTCCCTCTGACCGTCGATGGCCAATCCCCAGCGGTCTATCAGATTCAGTCGATGGATATCTATGGCGACCGACCGCCTGAGGAAAAGGTCCGCCAGCTCTACGATGCGTTGCAGCAAATTGATTACGTTGTGCTATCGAGTGATCGTGTCCGAGAGTCGATTGATAACGAGCCGTGGCGGTATGCAGTCCAAGGCGAGTATTACCGGCGACTTTTGGCGGGTCAGCTAGGGTATCAGCTCGTCTACAAGTCGACGCTCTACCCAGAGCTCTTTGGTGTTCGCTGGGACGACAGCCAGGCCGACGAGAGCTTTACAGTCTACGATCACCCAACCGTTCGCATCTTCAAGCGTGTCGAGACGCTTGACTTCGAAGATTTCCGCGCACGCCTGCTTTGGGGCATCGAGCAACCCTGGGAGCAGTCTCGCTACTCGTCGCAGACCTGGTTGCGGCTGAACCAGCCGGTTGACACCGTCGAGGCAAGCACTGACGCGACCTACAACACGATGCTCGTTGACCAACCTTGGGCGGCTTTGGTGGCCTGGATCCTCATCATCGAGGTGATCGGGCTGGCAGCCCTGCCGCTCGCATCCTGGATCTTCCGCCGGTCCGCGGATCGAGGCGCACTGAGCGCACGATTGATCGGTCTGCTCCTGCTTGGCTGGCTCACCTGGATAGGTCCCCGGCTGAGTCTGTGGAAGACATCGACCTGGGCTGGATTGTTTTGGCTTGTCGCACTCGGTGGCGTCTGCTGGTGGCTGTACCGAACGAGAGGCGGATCTCACAGATGGTGCTTGCCCTCAGGTCGCGCCTGGATCGTCTCAGCAGCGGTGTATGGCGCCGTGTTTGCCGTATTCTTGCTGTTTCGGGCACTCTATCCTGATTTCTGGCAGACGTATTTAGGTGGAGAGAAGCCGTTCGAGCTTGCCTATATGCGGGCTGTAGCTGACAGTGCGCACTATCCGCCGATCGATCCGTGGTTCGCTGGTGGCACGATCAACTACTACTACTACGGCTGGCATCTTATTGCGACGCTGACTCGATTGACCGGTATCGGCACGTCAAATGCGTTCCAGTTCAGCATCCCATTGATCGCAGGGCTGCTGGCGAGTCAGACAGCCGCTGCGGCGATCGTCATCACCGGAGCAAGACGATTGAAACAATCGGCGGAACGGATTGCTCTGCCTGCGGGTCTCGCCATCGCTTTCGTGCTCTTTGTCGGCAATCTCGATCCAATCAGGCAGATCATCACTCTGCGATCGCAAATCACCGATTTGTTTGACTTCTGGGCCCCAACCCGGGTGATCCCGTTCACCATCAACGAGTTCCCCTATTTCAGCCTGCTGTGGTTCGATGTCCATCCGCATGTGCTGAATTTTCCGATCCTGATGCTCCTCGTGGGATTGATGGCCACGATCATTCGTGGGGCGCGCGACGAGCGGTACTTGCCCCTACCCGATGGATTCCGGTTCGACTGGGTCTCGATGACGGTGCTGTCGGTGACGCTCGGCACCATCCTGGTGACCAATGCGTGGGATCTGCCGCTAAGTCTCGGGCTGACAGTTGCAGGTCTCACCTATGCCGGTGCACTGCACCATTGGCGGGGTGCGCTCGTCGGCTTGGCGTCAGGGCT
>CAYNTE010000004.1:0-11514 GCA_964399615.1 uncultured Thermomicrobiales bacterium | reverse complement strand
GGCCTCGGCGGCGTCATCGTGATCGCAGCGGGCCTTGGCCTCACCAGACCGCAACGAATGCATGCGCTGCTGCTCTCGATTGTCACCCTCTCGGTATTGACCGCTGGTCTGATCGTGTCGTTCTTGCCAGCCGCGGGCATGTCGTTGACATTATGTCTGGCAGCGGGACTCATGATGATCAAGAATTTTCACCAACCGCGCTGGGTGCTGCCCTGGGGTTTGGTTGCAATCGCCACAGCGATCATCGCGGGCGTTGAGGTCGTGTACATCGTGGACGACCTCAACTCTCTCCCATGGTTCCGCATGAACACGGTATTCAAATTCTATCTCCAGGCGTGGCTATTGCTGGCGCTCGGGGCTGGAATACTGTTGAGCAAGCTCTGGCAAACGGATTTCTCTGACAGTAGCTGGAATCTACCAGGCCGTCGCAACCTCGTCGTCGTACTGGTGCTAGTGGCAACGGTACTCTCGGTGCTTGGCTTCAGCTACCCGGTAATGGGAACCCCGGCACGGTTATCGCAAGATATGGAGAGCACGCCAACAGGGCTAAGTCTGGACGGATATGCCTGGATGAATGGCGGCTGGCTCGACAACGCGACCGGTCAACGTATCTATTTCACCGGTGATTTCGCGGCAATTGAGTGGCTCGATGTCCATGCCGATCCAACCGACGTGATCGTCGAAGCATCGATCGGGCCGTATCGCGGAAACGGATCGCGAATCTCAAGTGCTACCGGCCTGCCCGCGGTGCTGGGCTGGGACCGGCATCAGTATCAGCAGCGCTATCCGACAGATATTGGACGTCGCATGGCGATGATTCACGCGTTCTACAACAATACCGATCCAGCCGCGAAACTCGACTTTCTGCGCAGGCACCGGGTGCGCTGGATCATCGTCGGTGATGTCGAGCGCTGGTGGAACACCCCGACCAACCTGCTGCCCTACGCATCACCTGAAGGTTTATCGACGTTTGATGCGATGACCGGCGACTCGTTGAGACTTGCCTTCGAGTCCGCTGGAACAAAGGTCTATGAAGTTCTGCCCTTCCCGGCACTGCAACCTGCACAGAACTCAGGATTCGAACTGTGACCGATTTCGAGGCGATTGCACGCTGGTGGTTTGGAGTCACGGCCATTTCGCTGGCCGCGCTACCTCTCATCTGGTGGATGTTCGAAGGATTCAGCGCTGTGCGTCAGGTTTTCGCACGTGCTGCAGGCGTCGTCGTAGTAAGTGCTGCAATCTGGTGGACGTGTGCCGTTTTCCAGGCGCCGTTCCGCGGGATAACGATCTGGGTCGGCGTGCTGGTCATCGGCGCAGTGAGCTGGACACTTGTGCTTCGCACGGGCAAGCTGACCGTGCGCCACCTTCGTGCCGACATCGGCATTGAGATACTGTGGACGTTACTGTTCCTTGGCTACCTGTGGTTTCGCAGTGGAAACGCGGCAATTCGAGATACTGAAAAACCAATGGAGATCGCACTCCTCTCTTCGATCTCCATCTCAAATGCCGTTCCAGCACCTGATCCGTGGCTAGCTGGGCACGCGATCAATTACTACTACCTCGGCTATCAGTGGGTTGCGACTGTCGCCAATTTTGTAGACGTGCCGCCGGCATACGCCTTCAATCTGGCGCTGGCCTCGATATTCGCCAGTCTCGCGATGATGGCAGGGGGCATCGGGTATGCAATCTCCCGTCACCTCCTCAACGGTCGCTTCCTTCAACTCGCCGTTTCGACGCTCTCGGCGCTGTTTGTGGTTGCAGCGGGCAATCTTGAGACTGCAATTCAGTTCATACGACATCCTGGAGAGACGGTAGATGCAGGCTGGTGGGACGGTATCGGATGGTCGGCCAGTCGCGTCATCCACGATGTCGATAGTCCAGGGGCATCTGAGACGATAAACGAGTTCCCGGCGTTCTCGTTGACGCTCGGTGACCTTCACCCTCATGTGCTGACCGCTCCGCTACTCCTCGCAGTGGTGGGAATCGCGGTCGGTTTCGTGTTGAAGCCCAGGACGCTGACGCGCTACAGGCTCGTCGTTGCTGGCGCGATGATTGGTCTACTCTATGCATCCAACAGCTGGGACGCTCCACTCGGCCTGGCATTGGTCGTTGGAGCGTATCTATTAGCTCGCCGCTCATTCAACCGCCGGGACAATGCAATTGATGGCCTGGTGCTCATCGGAGCATCCGTCGTCGCCGTTCTGCCATTTATCGTGCAGTTCAACCCTCCAGTTGGCGAACCAGGGACCGGACCTGCCGCCGATCTGCCAGTTTTGGGGAGGTTAATGGACTCGATCGGAATCGTTACCTGGCGTCCCTCTGCTGTTGGTGAGCTTTTGACCGTCCACGGGGTCTGGATTGCCGTCAGCATCTTGTTTATCGCGGTGACGATTCGGAACGTTCCTGGTCTCCAGGATCTATTCCGGCACGTCAAGATCGAGATCGCGCTTCCGATCGGGATCATCGCCCTGGCGTTTGCCGTGGTCTGGGCGCCGGCAATCATCTTGCTGGGGCTGCCGCTCGCGCTAACGCTCACTATTGCGATGCGGGTGGAAGACCGAGCGTACCGTGTCATCGGTGCACTCTTCGCGGCAGGATTCGCGCTCGCCCTTATTCCCGAGTTCTTGTATATCCGCGACGCATTCGGAAACCGCATGAACACCGTCTTCAAGCTCTACTTTCAATCCTGGTTTCTGCTGGCGCTCGCGTCAGCAGCCGGGTTGGCAGTACTGGCAGCGAACTTCGGTCGATGGAGATCGGCCGTCTTTGCTGGGACAGCGTTGATGGCGCTCGCCGTCACGCTGCCATACAGTGTGCTTTCAGTACCTGATTGGCGTGATTACGGCACTGGTCCAACGACGCTGAACGGCCTGGCATACATCCAGCAGTCGAACCCAGATGTGGCTGACACTATTGCCTGGCTCGCAGCGAACGCGCGCCAAGGCGACGTGCTCGTTGAAGTGCCGGGGTGTGCCTACGGAACCGCCTATGGCGTGCCGTGGAACCGATTTTCAGCCTTCACGGGCGTGCCAGCGCTGCTCGGTTGGGAAAACCATGAACGGCAATGGCGGCGTGGCGATCCAGATCTCGACACGATGCTCGGTACCGCCCGACAGTCTGCGGTCTCATGGCTACGCGGCGATCCTGGCCAGGCTCTACAAACTGAGATTCCACGGTTCGTGATATTCGGTCCGCAAGAGATCAATGGCCGCTCAGAATGCCTCAATGCGCCCGGCTATGGCGAAGCAGGGATCAGTAAGCTTGAGAATCTTGGCTGGCAAGTTGCGTTCCAGGCGGGCCGGATCCAGATATTGGTGCATCAAAGCGATGCAATTTTCGACTCTGGACGTTGAGAGCTGCGGTGTTGCGTGCTACAGTAAGACATGCACGCGTGAGCGTGCTCTTCTTATCATGCATGAGTAGTTCGAATTGCACTGAAGGAGGCTTCGATAAGCTCTCGCACCGTACGCATTAATGACCGGATTCGCATTCGCGAGGTCCGACTGATTGACGAGAATGGGAAGCACGTTGGTGTCGTGGATACACGCGACGCGCTGGACCTTGCTCGTGAGCGCGGCCTCGATCTGGTGGAAGTTGACCCTAACGCCTCACCGCCCGTGACCCGCCTCATGGATTATGGCAAGTTCCGCTATGAGGAGAGTCGCAAGGAGCGTGACGCGCGCAAACGCCAGAAGGCACAGCAGGTCAAAGAGATCAGAATGCGTCCCAACATTGACGACCACGATCTTGAGACCAAAGTGCGACATGCCCTCCGGTTCCTCGACTCGGACGACAAGGTGAAGGTGTCGGTCCGCTTCCGCGGTCGACAGAATCTCCACCGCGATCTTGGCCGGGATCTGCTGATGAAATTTATCGAATTGACCGGCGATTCTGCCCAGGTTGACCAGATGCCGAAGTCTGAGGGATCAGATATGTCGATCTTGCTGAGCCCTGCGGCGAAGCAGGAAGAGACTGAGGAATAGGTCGCGACACGAATCCCTAGTGCGTGATATTATTCAGGATTGCAAGGCACAGCGCCGCTTATGTGGCGCTGTTCACGTGCGACGATGAAGGGACACGAAGTACCAATGCCGAAGATGAAGACAAACAAGGGCGCTGCGCGTCGCTTCAAGATCACTGGTACCGGCAAGGTTATGCGGGCCAAGGGTATGAAGTCGCACAACCGCCGTAAGAAATCGCCACGAACCCGGCGCATGTTCGATCGGATGCTCGTAGCCTCGAAGCCCGATCAGAAGCGCATCAAGCGGCTCTTGCCGTACGGGCTGAAGTAACGATCCGGCAACTGACCGCACGGTAGAGAGGGAGAACATCGCATGGTTCGTGTGAAGAGAGGCGTCACTACACGCCGGCGCCATAAGGCCATTCTCAAGCGCGCCAAGGGCTATGAGGGGCCACGTAGTAAGCACTTCAAGAGTGCCAACGAAGCGGTCATGAAGGCTGGACAGCATGCCTATAATGACCGCCGAAACCGCAAGCGCAATATGCGACGTCTCTGGATTCAACGCATCAACGCCGCATCGCGCGAGCACGGCCTGCCCTACAGCCAGCTTATTAATGGCTTGAGCAAGTCCGGCGTCGAAGTTGATCGCAAGATGCTTGCCGATCTCGCGGTGAAGGACCCGGCCGCATTTGCCGAGGTCGTGAGCGTCGCCAAGGCCGCGCTCTAAGCCACGGCACTCACCAATGGAGCCAGTACTCGTATCCAGCTCCTCCAATCCAGCCATCAAGCTAGCCCGCGCGCTGATAAGGCGGCGGGCTTTGCGTTACCGTGAACGGCTCTTCTTTGCAGAGGGCAGTCGCGTACTGGAGACACTTGCCCAATCAAGCATCGGCATCCAAACACTGTTTCTGGACGAGAGCCGTCTGGATACGATCGACCGCAAACTGCTAGAAACGCTTGAATCACGGGCAAAACGCCTAATCTGGGTCGTCCCTCGAGTCTACGCCGAAATGACCGATACAGATCATCCTCAGGCGCTTGCGGCCATATGCGAGATGCCAGACACTATCTTTCCAGCGCACCCGCGAGTGATTGTGGGTCTCGACGCTGTCCGAGACCCCGGCAATCTGGGCACAATTGCCAGACTGGCGGCGGCATTTGACGTCAGTGCGCTGGTGCTCTTGCCAGGCAGTGTTGACCCATTCTCTCCGAAATGCGTCCGCGCCAGCGCGGGTTCGGTTGCTCAGATTCCGATCATTCAGGCAGAAACGATAGGCGAAATCAGCGAACACTGGCCCGGGCTACAGATCTTGGTTTCTAGCGGTAGTGGATCAATCTCCGTCGAGGACGCCGAGTGGCAATGGCCATGCCTGATAGTCATCGGTAACGAGGCGCACGGTGCCTCAGAATCCGCGCAGGAATCAGCAGATCTGACAGTTCGGATACCTATTGCTGAGCACGTGGAGTCGCTGAATGCCGCAACAGCTGCCTCAATCTTGATCTGGGAGGCGACTCGCGGGCGTAACCGAGTTGACTGATAGTGGCTTCTTAGTACGTACGCCGATTTTGACTAGGATCCTTTCGGATTCTGTGCTATAGTCCGGCCCGAATATGGCGTGGAATCGGCGAAATCAGAGTGGATCCGCCGATGAAGCTGTTCTAGAACAGGGGGAATCCCATGCGCAAGCAGGACCTCATCAAGGAAGTGGCACGCAGGACCAAGCAGCCCGAGAGTCTGACTGGTTCATTTGTGAATGCTACGTTCGACGCGATCGTGGAAAGCCTCTCCAACGAGGAAGACGTCACGATTACTGGCTTTGGCACGTTTGGCGTGACACATCGCGCCGCACGTGAGGGCCGCAACCCGCAGACTGGCGAACCCATGCAGATTCCGGCCGGCAAGACGCCGCGGTTCCGGCCAGGCACGCAGCTCAAGCGCGCTGTCAGCGGATAACTCCAAACCCAGTACGCAGTTTCAATAGATACGAAATATCCCCGGCGGAAGTCCTCCGGGGATATATCTTTACTTGGGCTTTACTGTTCGAAACTAGACGTCCAGGTTGGCAACCTCGCGCGCATGCGTCTGGATGAATCGCTTGCGTGGTGGGACGGAGCTACCCATCAACATGTCGAACGTCTCGTCGGCTCGAACAGCGTCTTCGATCGTGACCTGGGTCAGCGTGCGAGTCTCAGGGTTCATCGTCGTATCCCAGAGCTGCTCGGCGTTCATCTCACCCAGACCCTTGTAGCGCTGGATATCGACCTTCTTGCCGTCGTACTGCTTCATGAGGTCATCTCGCTCCTCGTCGCTATAGACCCAGTGCTCATCCTTGCCACTGCGCACGCTGTAGAGCGGTGGCTGCGCAATGTAGAGATAGCCATCGACGACCAGGCTCTCCAGGTGCCGGAAGAAGAAGGTCAACAGCAGAGTGCGGATGTGGGCACCATCAACGTCAGCGTCCGTCATGATCACGATCTTGTGATAGCGGAGCTTGCTAGCGTCGAACTGCTCTCCGATTGACGTGCCGAGCGCGGTGATGAGCGCGCGAATCTCAGCGTTCTGCAGCATCTTGTCAAGCCGGGCCTTCTCAACATTCAGGATCTTGCCGCGAAGTGGCAGGATCGCCTGATAGCGACGGTCACGGCCCTGCTTGGCGGTGCCACCTGCTGATTCACCCTCAACAATGAAGAGCTCGGCTCGTTCGGGGTCCCGCTCGGAGCAATCCGCCAGCTTGCCGGGCAAGGAGAACGTCTCAAGCGCACCCTTGCGCTGAACAAGCTCGCGCGCCTTTCGGGCGGCTTCGCGCGCACGGGCCGCATTCAGACTCTTCTCCAGCACTCGCTTGGCGACCTGGGGGTTCTCATCAAGCTGTTGCGCCAGCAGCTCGTTGACCACAGACTGGACTGCGCCAGCCATGTCGGCATTCCCGAGCTTGCCCTTCGTCTGACCCTCGAACTGCGGGTCCGGCAACTTGACACTGATGATGGCCGTCAATCCCTCGCGCACGTCATCGCCGCTGAGGTTGGGATCGTTCTCCTTCAGCATGCCGTTCTTGCGCGCATATTCATTCATCGTTCGGGTCAATGCCGACCGGAATCCAGTGAGGTGCGTTCCTCCGTCAATAGTATTGACGTTGTTTGCGAATGTGTGGATCGACTCACCGTAGGAGTCGTTGTACTGCATTGCCACCTCGACCACGAAGTCGCCGACTTCGCGCGTCATATAGAACGGCAGCGGATGCAGGACGTTCTTCGAGCGGTTGAGGTGACGCACGTAGGAGCGGATGCCACCCTCGAAGTAGAACGTCATCTCGCGATCATTGCGTTCGTCAATGAGCGTGATCGAGAGCCCTTTGGTCAAGTAGGCAATCTCTCGCAGCCGGGTCGCTAGGATGTCGAAGTCATAGTCGAGCGTATCGAAGATGTCAGGGTCGGGCATCCAGCTCTGCGTCGTGCCAGTATCCGACTTGGCCACTTTCTGAACCTTGCGCACAGCCGTGGTCGGCTTGCCGTATTCGTAGCGCTGTCGATAGAGTCCGCCATTCTGACGAACTTCGGCCGTGAACCAGACAGATAGCGCATTCACGACTGAGACCCCGACGCCGTGCAGACCTGACGACATCTTGTACCCTTCGCCGCCGAACTTGCCGCCGGCGTGCAACGTGGTCATCACCACCTCAAGAGCAGATTTCTTCATCTTGGGATGCTTGCCAGTCGGAATACCGCGTCCGTTGTCGACGACTGTTACTGACGAGTCGGGATGAATGGTTACCGTGATCTTGTCAGCGTACCCCGCGACCGCCTCATCCACGCCGTTGTCGACGACCTCAGTGATGAGATGGTGCAAGCCACGCTGATCGGTGCTGCCGATATACATACCCGGTCGCCGGCGGACTGCTTCAAGCCCTTCCAGGACCTGGATGCTACTTGCGTCGTATTTTGATTGAAGTGCTTGAGCCACACTCACTACCTCTCAAGGACAGACGGCGTCGAAGCCGCCCTATCGTGATAAAAGATCATCGCCGACACAAACATGCCGGTCGCGAAAAAGCTATTAGCGATCAATGCGAGCACTACGCCCGCAGGGTTATCCAGTAGCCGCCCCCACAGGAACGGAAATGCGGAGGTCACTAGGATCGTCGCCGCAATCAACCCAATCGATTGCATCGGATAGGCGCGCACAATACGGTAACTTGCCCGATAGCTTTCCAGTGCCCGTAACCGGTCGTACCCTATGGCGTGCGCCGCAAAATAGAAGAGCACGAATCCGAAACTCGCGGGTAGGAACGCCAGCGCTGTCATGAGTTGCGATACGCCGGCATCGGCAAGAACGAATACGATCTGACCGGCGAGCATTGGGAGAGCAATCAGGAGCAACAGCCCGATCGCCAACAGCGTCCCAATCAGCAGTTGCGTGGCCACGTCGATCGTTGCCGAGATGACCGGTCGATGTTCCTCTCCCCTCGACACCGATCGCAACCAGCGAAGGTACTCGGCACCCAGCAGGTAACTGACGAGCATGCTGGCGAGAATGACGACTATCACGCCGATTGAGGAGCTCAGCTCCAATACGGGATCCCACGATTCGAATCGAAGCGGCTCCTCCGACAAGAGCAACGGGAAGAGCGTGGGAAGACGAATCGTCGGGAGCCTAAAGCTCAGGAACTCCATCAGGTTCATTTCGCCCTGACGGTTAATCAGGTTGGCCAGGCCCGTCAACCCGGTATCCAGACCACGCAACCAGTCTGCAGCTCGACCGAAAACTGGATCAGCGGTAACTCGTAGACCGAGCCAGAGGTAAAGATCGAGAAGCACGGGGGCGAGGATGATCCAGGGGCGAGCGATGAGCGCGGAAAATCCAGCACCAATCGTATCGATGACACCTGGAACGTGAGCGACACTGTGCGACGAGCTGTTGTGCGTTGTGGACTGTCGCTCCATGCCTCTCCAATTCATCATGCCCAGCCAAGTTCGGCGAGCCGCTCTTCGTCAATTCCGAAGTGATGACCGATCTCATGAATCACGGTCTTACGAACTTGCTCGGTCACTTCGTCTCGCGTCTTACAGATATTCTCTATCGGCCGCTGGAAGATCGTGATCTTGTCCGGAAGTACGATGTTGTATCCACTATCTCGAGCCGTTAGCGGGACGCCTTCGTAGAGACCTAACAGCATTCCTCGATCGGAATTCGCCCTATCTCGCTGATCCGAGCTCGGCCATTCTTCGATCACGACGTCGACGTTGTCGAGTAGCGAGAGGAGGTCCTCCGGCAAAGAATCCAGGGCGTCGACGACCAGGTCTTCAAACTCTTCAACCTGCATTCGCACGGCGCTGTTGTCCTTCCAACCGCACCTACTAATTATACCAGATTTTGGCGTACGGACGCGAAAAATCGCGGCTCGTGAGGAGCGCCGTGTGGGCTGCACTTTTGAGGCCCTACGGCCCGATTATGGCTATGAAATGAGCCCAATGGCAGCGACTTCTGCCACGAGAATCGCCAGACACACGACAGCAAGCGGATGGCTTTGCGAGGTGCCAACTTGCGAGGCAATCAGTGAGGTCGCCAGGAAGGCAATTACGAGAAAGAGGCGGATCTGCTTTCGATAGCGCAATTTCATACAAATTGGCTCCAGATAAGCGTAATCGCGCCGATGATGAGCGCGATGCCAGCACCGTATCTCACAAGCTGGCTGATTACCGGCCCCTCTTTGCCAGCCAGGCCGACAGTGCTACACCCTACAATGACCTTGGCAGGAGCAAACATCGAGCCGACAGCGCCACCTACAGTCTGAGCGCCGATCAGGAGTGATGGTGGCAGTCCGAGCAGCACAGCGCTATCCCGCTGCAAGGCACCAAAGAGCACGTTCGAATTGGTATTGCTACCGGTCATGAACGCTCCGATTACGCCAACAAATGGCGAGAGAAGCGGGTATAGCGGGCCGGCCACACTCACGATTCCCTTGGCTAACAGAAAGGTCATGCCGCTATCAGTCATGATGAGCGCCATCCCAACCATCGTCACGATGCCCAAGCTGGAGCCAAGTGCGCTGTCCACCGTCTTTGAAGCGACCACGCCGAGTTGGGATACGGTCAGTCGCCCGAATTTCAGATAGATCAGTATAGCTCCAAATGACGCATAGAGGAGCAGAGCCCCGGCTTCGCCGAACGGCTTGATCGTTCGAAACGAATCAACCGCCGCATTAGTCCAGCCATACGATGTGGTCGTTTCCGGGAACGGAATCTTCACGGAAAGCGAGGCAAGGAGATCGCTCAGCGGTCGCACCGTTTCGGCGAGCAAAACGATGACGACGAGCAGTAGGTAGGCCGAACTTGCGATCAATAGATCACGAAGGTCATCCGGCTCTTCGGCCGAGCGGCCCTCTCCATCAGCAACGCTCCCACCGAGTGCCGAAAGCCGTGTGCGAGAGATGCCCAGCACCACTAGCACACCCGCAACTCCCCCACTGAAAGCTGCCAGTGAGTAGATGCCGAATTCGACCGCCGCAAACTGCACTGCGGCCATAGCAAGGCCAACGAGAAGCACGATCAACACAGTCTTCTTAAGACCTGAGAGTCCTGATCGATAGAGAAATACCGCCCCACCGCAGAGAAAGCAGGTGATGCCCAGC
The DNA here is from genome assembly GCA_964399615.1 of uncultured Thermomicrobiales bacterium. Lineage (GTDB taxonomy): Bacteria > Chloroflexota > Chloroflexia > Thermomicrobiales > CFX8 > CAYNTE01. The sequence continues at coordinate 924 of CAYNTE010000004.1, read as the reverse complement.
AAAATCGCACAGTCGGTAGCGATGTCTGAAGATTCAAGGTTTGTCACACCAACGACGGCATAGAACGAGGCGCCAAGTGAGCCAAAAGACACTGCCCACGTGTGCCCAATCGAGGTCATCACGACGGCTGCGGTGGCGCTGAAGCCCATACCCACCATCAACGGCGCAACAACAGCGATCGGCACCCCATAGCCAGCGATGCCTTGCAGAAAACTGGTGAAGACCCAGGCGAGCAAGACCACCTGAAGAGTTCGATTGGAGGTGATTCTGGAGATGCCACGGCTGATAAGCGCGATGCTGCCCGATTCGTTGACCAGATGAAACAGGAAAAGCGCGGCCCAAATAATGTAGAGCACCCAGATGCTCAACAGAGCGGCCTTGCCTTGCGAGTAGGCGAGCAGGTCAGTACCTGCCCCAAACCGGAAAATCGCGACTACAATAGCAACGAGCCAACCGGCGGCCCCGGCCCGAGCGCCGCCGAACTTGAAACCGACCATCAGAATGAGAAGGGTGGCAATCGGCGCGAGCGCAAGCGCCCAGTTCCAGACATTGACGTCTGGGATACCCTGTTCAATCACCTTGCGAAGCTGCTGCTTCCATCAATGCACGCCCGATAGGCAGAGCCGCTTCGCTACCGCTGCCACCATGCTCGACGATTACCGCAACGATGTAGGTGTTCTCGCCATCGACCACGTAGCCTGTAAACCACGAGTGCGCCTCACCGCTGCCAGTCTCGGCGGTGCCGGTCTTGCCGCCCACGGTGAGCCCAGCGATTTGCGCCCCGGAGGCATAGCCGTACGTTGCAGACTGCTCCATAAGATCCTGCATCTGCTCCGCCGTCGTGGACGAGATTGGTTGTCGCCAGGCTACTTCGCCAAATCGCTCGATCACCTCACCGTCCCCGTCTATGACCTCGGTCGCGAT
>CAYNTE010000003.1:40302-42258 GCA_964399615.1 uncultured Thermomicrobiales bacterium | reverse complement strand
TCGTCACCCAGGCGCTGTTGCGCATCATCATCTCGGCCACCGTGCTGGGACCACTCACACCGAGTTCGTCGAGCCCTTCATGGGCGTATACCACCAGCGCATGTTGCGACCCGAGCAAGCCGAGCACGCGAGCCAGCCGGATCGCCACAGCTGGGCCTGGCACGCCTACGACCTGATGTGTTGCTCCGGCCGGGTTCACGAGCGGGCCGAGCAGGTTGAAGACGGTTCGGATCCCGATCTCGCGGCGCACCGGTCCAGCAAATCGCATGGCCGGGTGGAATGCTGGCGCATACATGAACCCAATGCCCGCTCGATCGATGCACTCGGCGACTTGCTCCGGTTCCAGCTCGATCGTGACGCCCAGTCCCTCCAGCACATCAGCCGAGCCGCAGCGACTCGTCATTGCGCGATTCCCGTGCTTTGCGACCTTGACGCCTGCGCCCGCAACAACGAACGCCGCCGTCGTCGAAATGTTGAATGAGTGACTTGCGTCACCTCCAGCGCCGCAGGTATCAACCAGTGCCTCGCCACCAGCGTCGTACGGCACACGGATCGCCTTCTCGAGCATGACCTCGGCGAATCCTGCAAGCTCATCGTCCGTCTCGCCGCGCATCCGCAGCGCCGTCAGAAATGATCCGATCTGCGGTTGGGAAGCTTCGCCGTTCATGATGATACGCATGGCGTTGCTGGCCTGGTCGCGGTCGAGCGTCTCTCCGTCGACGACTGCTTGGATTGCTGGTTTCAACATGTTCTCTCAGCCTCCCTAGTAACCACGTGCTGCGAGCACCGGCCGGCGCGCGCCGATGAAGTTGGCCAGCAACTCGTGTCCCGCCTCGGTCAAGATCGACTCTGGGTGGAACTGCACACCGCTGACGTCAAACTCTCGGTGTCGCACCGCCATGATCGTGCCGTCCTCGCTGCGAGCGCAGACGCTCAGGCTGGCAGGCACGGAATCCGGATCGATAATCAGCGAGTGGTAGCGTGTCGCAGTGATCGGATTGGGGAGTGATTGGAAGACACCCTCGCCGTCATGCTGGATACTGCTCGTCTTGCCGTGCACGATCTCGTTCGCCTGCACCACCTTCGCCCCGAACGCCTCGCCAATAGCCTGATGCCCCAGACATACACCGAGAATCGGATACTCTGGCGCGAGCTCGCGGATCAGATCAACTGAAATCCCGGCCTCAGAAGGTGTGCATGGTCCTGGCGAGATAATGATCCTCTCGGGATCCATCACCCGAATCTCTTCGATCGTGATCTCGTCGTTCCGGCGGACCGTCACCTCAGCACCGAGTTCGCACAAGAATTGATAGAGGTTGTAGGTAAATGAGTCGTAATTGTCGATGAGCAGAATCATGATCGTGCCTCCGCTGCCGCCGATTCTTCGCGTCGAGCGCGTTCGTCGCGCTCGATCTGCTCGGCGATTTCTATTGCCCGCATTGCGGCCGCCATCTTATTGAGCGTTTCCTGATATTCATTGGCGGGAACGGAGTCATGCACGACGCCGCCTCCAGCCTGCATGATGATCGTGTTGCCGCGCATCATCATCGTCCGCAGTGCCAGCGCCTGGTCCATGCTCCCGCTATAGGCGAAGTAGCCGACAACACCGGAATAGAACCCACGCCGGTCTGGCTCCATCTCCGCGATGATCTCCATTGCCCGGATCTTCGGCGCACCGCTGACCGTCCCGGCCGGGAAGCAAGCTCGCAACGCATCGACGCCCGCCAGATCGTCACGCAACTCACCGGTCACGTGGCTAACGAGATGGATGACGTGCGAGAAGCGCTCGGTCCGAAGCAGGATCGGCGTCTTGACGGTCCCGGGCTTGGCGACTCTCCCGATATCGTTGCGAGCCAGATCAACCAGCATGACATGTTCGGCCCGCTCCTTCTCATCGGAGATCAGGTCGGCTTCAAGTTCGACATCTTCTTCCTCGGTTGCGCCGCGCCGCCGCGT
>CAYNTE010000003.1:25785-40202 GCA_964399615.1 uncultured Thermomicrobiales bacterium | reverse complement strand
CCTGCCGTGATGTAGCGCTTGGCCGTCGCGACCATCTCCTCATATTGCTCACGCGTCACGTTGTATCTGGCCCGCTCCACCGGTGCCTCGTCGTCGATTGGGAGCGATCCAATTGGCACGATCGGGTGGTCGCCCTCCAGCCGATCGATCAGTCGCTCGATGCGCACCACAGCCTCGTTGTATGACTCTTCAAGCGGCGTTTGTTCATCGACATGCACGTGCGAAACAACGTTGATCCGCCGTTCGAGGTGATCAAAGACGATCATCGAATCCACAAACATATAGACGCCGTCGGGAAAACGGTGAGGATCGTTGGCAGCCACTGGCAGACGCTCGAAATATCGAGCAGATTCATACGAGAGATACCCGACCGCGCCACCCAGGAAGCGCGGGAGCCCTGGCACGTTCACGGCGCGATACGGGGCGAGAAACGAACGCAACGCCTCGAGCGGGTCGTCATATGGAAGAGCCTGCTTATAGCCCTGGTGACTCGCCTCAGCGACGCCATCCTCGAGCCGGACGATCAGATAGGGATCACTGCCGAGGAATGAATAGCGGCCGAGGGTCTGACCTCCCTCGACACTCTCCAGCAGAAATGAGTAGTCGCCCTGAGCAACTTTCAGGTAGGCGCTGACCGGTGTCTCCAGATCAGCGATGATCTCGCGATAGAGCGGGATCAAGTTACCCTGGCTGCTCAACTCACGTACCTCGTTGAGCGAGAGTGAGTACCTGGCGTGACTGGACGTTCGGCCATTAAGACTCAGCGTCGGACTGGTTTCTGTCATGGTGGATCAAGCTCCTATAGGTAATCATTCGCGAACTGACAAGCGGCAGAACTGGACAGTCAGACCCGCCACCGCCCCCGGTAGAGGCCGGCTGGTGTTCTCGTCCGTCGATCTCGAATGAGCTGCCGCATAAGGAGCCTTCTCGCCTGTTTGAAGCCAACAAAAAAACCTCACGTCCCAAAAAGGGACGGAGGCGTTTCATCAACACTCCGCGGTGCCACCCTCGTTGGCCACCAATGCTGGTGACCCACTTAGTCAGATCAGCAGCAAAAGTGCCGTCATGATCTGGCTCCTGGCTAACGGTGGAGCAGTCCGGTGTCGTCTAGTGAGCGCGTTGCGCCGTTCGAAACACAGCTCCCGGGTCCATTCCTCATCTCGCTCGATGCAGACTTCTCACCAACCGCCTGCTCGCTGAATCGCTCAGAGATGCATACTCGTCCCGATCGTCGCCGTTCGAACGGTAGCATAAGCGCTTGCCAGCATTCTGTCAAACCAGCTACCGGTGCTTCTGTATCCTTAATAGTGGCGTGGCCAGCAGCGCCGAGTCGAATTACCGGCCCCGCTCGATTGAGGAGTTGAAGTTCATGACCAGTGCAACCGGGAACATCCCGTCCGCACTCCAGGAAATCATCGAAGAGTTCCGTGAGGCAGAGGGTAATGAGAAGCTTGAGATTCTGCTCGAATACTCCTTCGAATTGCCTGATATGCCCGACGAAGTAAAAGCCAATCAAGATGGCATAGCCGAAGTGCATGAGTGCCAGTCGCCGGTGCTGTTGCATGGCGAGTTGAAGGATGGTGTCATGCAGTACTACTTCGACATCCCGCCATCCGCTCCAACCGTTCGTGGATTTGCCGCGCTGCTGCTGGAGGGCACGGAGGGCTCGACCCCTGAGGAGGTCCTTCAGATTCCGTCCGATTTTTTCATCGAGATGGGTTTGAACACCGTCCTCTCCAGTCTCCGCATGCGTGGCCTCGGAGCAGTGCTGGCGCACATGAAGCGCTTTGCCGTCGAAGCACTGGAATCCTCGGCGAAATAGAGCACCGAGAACGCCTGGTTCGATGTCGTTCCACTCCGTGCACGGACGCGGTATAATGGCCTATTCAAGACGCGGTGTCTGGAAAGGACCCTCGTGGCGACGTTGGCGATTGCCAATCAGAAAGGCGGAGTTGGAAAGACGACCACGGCGGTTAACCTCGCCGCCGCGCTGACCCGCCTCGGGCTTCGAATCCTCCTCGTCGATATTGATCCACAGGCCAATACAACCAGCTCAATTGGTGTCGAGAAGAGCCAGCTTGAGCGCTCGACCTACGATCTTTTGATCGAAGGCTTGCCGTTGAGTGAGGTTGTGACACCGGTACCGCGCCTTGGTTTGGACCTCATCGGCTCCAGCCCACAGCTGGCTGGAGCTGAGGTCGAGTTGGTGGGTGAAGGCAGACGAGAACGACGTCTGCGAGAAGCGTTGCGTGGACAATCAGATGACTACGACCTGGTCATCATCGACTGCCCTCCATCGCTAGGACTCCTCACCGTGAATGCACTGACGTCGGCAGATAAGATTCTGATTCCGATTCAGTGCGAGTATCTCGCGCTTGAGGGGCTCATGCAGCTCATCAACACGCTCGATTTGGTGCGGCGCCGGTTAAACCCGGCGCTCGATGTTTTGGGCGTGGTCATGACGATGTATGACGCGCGTACACGTCTCTCGGCTGAGGTCGTCGAGAGCGTACGCCGCCACTTCCCCCGCAGGCTCTTTGCCACCGTCATTCCACGGTCGGTGCGCCTGGCGGAAGCTCCTTCGCATGGCCTGACGATCCTCGAGTATGCGCCCCGTTCAGCTGGGGCGGATGCCTATCTGGAGCTGGCCAAAGAGGTCGCTGACCGGCTCCAAATTGCCACGGTGGAGCAGGTAGCTGGCGACGCAGTAACGGCGGACTCGTCGACTGGCGCTGGATCATCGACCTAGCGGTGATCTGGAATTTCCCGGAGGGGACAGAGCGAATGATCGTAGGTGACCCACAGACCCAAAAAGTACTTCAGAACGAAACGCAGGAGATGTCTGGCAACTGGGCCGACAAGGTTGTCGGCACGGCATTGACCTTCGACGACGTGCTTCTCTTGCCCGATCTCTCAGACCTCATGCCGAGCCAGGCAGACACGTCCACTTATTTCACACCACGGATCCAGCTGGCAATCCCACTCGTCTCAGCCGCAATGGATACCGTCACCGAAGCGCGCATGGCAATTGCCATTGCCCGTGAGGGAGGGATCGGGGTCATCCACCGCAATCTCTCGATCGAGGATCAGGTCGACGAAGTTGACAAGGTCAAGCGCAGTGAGTCGGGCATGATCGTTGAGCCGGTCACTTTGCAGGCCGACAATCTCGTCAGCGAAGCGCTCTCAGTGATGGAGCGCTATCACATCTCTGGCGTGCCGATTACCGATCCAGGTGGCAAGCTGGTGGGTATCCTCACCAATCGCGACCTGCGCTTCGAGACTGATGTCGAACAGCCGATCTCGAACCTGATGACGAGCGAGAATCTGATCACTGTGCCTGTCGGAACCACACTCGAACAGGCCGAAGAGATCCTGCATGACCATAAGGTAGAGAAACTTCCAGTCGTTGATGACAACTTCATCCTCAAGGGCCTGATCACCGTCAAAGACATCCAGAAGCGACGTCTCTATCCGAATGCCACCAAGGACAGTCGTGGCAGGCTCTGCGTGGCGGCGGCCGTCGGGGTCGGCGAAGATGCCCTTCAACGCACCAAGGCGCTGATCGAAGTTGGCGTCGACGTCATTGTCGTCGACACCGCTCATGGCCATGCCGTTCCAGTCGCCCAGACGGTCAGGGAAATCAAAGAGCGCTTCGATATTGAGGTAATGGCCGGCAACGTCGCGACCGGCGAGGCAGCCAAGACGCTAATCGAGGCAGGCGCGGACGCCATCAAGGTCGGTGTCGGGCCAGGCTCGATCTGCACCACGCGCATCGTTGCCGGCATCGGTGTTCCTCAGATCTCCGCCGTGATGAGCTGTGCCGCCGTCGCCAACCGCCTCGGCGTTCCACTCGTTGCCGATGGAGGAATCCAGTACTCCGGTGATATCGCCAAGGCAATTGCCGCAGGCGCAGACTCCGTCATGCTCGGATCGCTCCTGGCTGGTGTCGATGAGAGCCCCGGCGAAGTCGTCCTCTATCAGGGCGAACGCTTCAAGGAATATCGCGGCATGGGCTCGATTGGCGCGATGAAGACCCGCTCCTACTCCAAGGATCGCTACTTCCAGCAGGATGTTGAGTCGCTGGCCAAATTCGTGCCGGAGGGCATCGAGGGACGTGTCGCCTACAAGGGGCCGGTCTCTAACATCATCTACCAGCTCGTTGGCGGTCTGCGCGCTTCCATGGGCTATTGCGGCGTAGCCACTATCGTCGACATGAAGTCCAAGGCGAAGTTCGTCCGTATCACGAACGCGGGCTTGCGTGAGAGTCATCCGCATGATGTGATGATCACCAAGGAAGCGCCGAACTACCGCGCCTCACACTGACCCAGGTGCGTTGACAGGAACGAACAGGCCGCTTGCTCTTCAGAGGGTGAGTGGCCGTTCAACGAGTAGGAGGAGGGGATTGTGGATCTAGGACTTGCAGGTAAGGTCGCGATCGTTGCCGCGTCGAGCAAGGGACTTGGCAAGGCGACGGCCGAGCAATTCGTGCGTGAGGGCGCAAACGTCGTCATCTGCTCTCGCGACGAGGGTCGCATCAACGCCGCCGCAGAATCGATCGCCGAGGCGGCTGGCGACAGCGGAGGATCGGTCGTTCCGGTCACCGCCGATGTGCGCAAAGCTGACGACGTCGAGCGATTGGTCAACACGGCTCTCGAGAAGTTTGGCCGCATCGATATCCTGGTCAATAACGCAGGTGGCCCGCCGTCTGGGTCATTCGAGTCCATGAGCGTAGAAGACTTTGAGGCTGCGGTCGAGTTGAACTTGATGAGCACGATCAGGATGTCGAAGGCCGTCGTGCCGCATATGATCAAGGCTGGCGGTGGTTCGATCGTCAACATCACTTCCATCTCAGTCAAGCAGCCGCTCAGCGGTCTCATCCTCTCCAATACCGCCCGCGCCGGCGTGGTCGGCCTCGCCAAGTCGATGGCCAATGAGCTCGGACCGCGCGGCATCCGTGTCAATAACGTTGGCCCCGGACCGACCCGGACGGATCGTATTCTCGACCTCACCCGGCAGCGAGCCGAGCAGAGTGGAGTGCCCTTCGACTCGGCCCTGGAAGAGAGCGCGTCAGATATCCCGATGGGCCGGCTAGGTGAGCCTGACGAGTTTGCAAACGTCGTCGTATTCCTTGCCTCTCCTGCGGCGAGCTACGTCACTGGCCAAACACTCACCGTCGACGGTGGGCTGTACAAGGGCTTGTAGACAGGTAAAACGACACTGAGTAGCCGGGCTATACTTCATAGGACCGGAGGCAGTGGATGGCTCGGCGCGCAGTTGGGCATGCCTGAGCTTAGGCATCGATTGGCCCGCCAATGAAGATCCTGCAAGTCTCGCCATTTGATTACGATGCGCGTGGCGGCGTCAACGAGCACGTTAATCAGCTGGATCATCAGTTTCGTGCGCTCGGCCATGAAACACGCATTCTCGCCGCCACTTCGTCAGAAGCAGGCGAGAAGGACGATGGCCACGTCTATCAGCTCGGGACGTCTATTCCGATCCCATCCAATGGCTCGACCGCACGCGTCACGCTCTCGCCGTTTATCCTCAACAAGGTCCGGGCCTTCCTGGAGAAAGAGCGCTTCGATATCGTCCATCTCCACGAGCCGCTTGCTCCGATGCTGCCGCTGGCCTGCCTCTTTTACTCCGATGCCGTGAACGTTGGCACATTTCATGCCGCTCGCAGCTTCAACTTCTGGTACCACTACACCAAGGTCATCCTCGATCTCTTTGTCGAGCGGCTCGATCTCCGCATCGCCGTCTCACCGACGGCCCGCGAATTTATCGACATGCATTTCCCAAGTGATTATGAGATCGTTCCGAACGGCATCGACCTCGAACGTTTCAACCCGCAGCTCGACCCAATCGCGCAATTCCAGGACAGCCGTAAGAACATCCTCTTCGTGGGACGGTATGATGAGCCGCGCAAGGGCTTCAACTATCTGGTTCGGGCGCTGCCCTCTGTGCGAAAGCAGTTCCCGAAGGTGCGTGTGATCGTGGTGGGAAAGGGCAATGTTGAGCGACGCTACCGCATGCTCGAGCACTATGGGCTACGGGATGTCGTCTTCGTTGGCGCGGTGCGCGATGAGGATCTGCCGCGCTACTATCGGACGGCCGATGTCTTCGTTGCCCCATCAACCGGACGGGAGTCTTTCGGGTTGATCCTGCTTGAGGCGATGGCAGCTGGAGCGACAGTCGTCGCATCAAACATCCCAGGCTACGCCGCCGTGCTTAACAATGGCGAGGTCGGCGTGCTGGTAGAGCCGAAAGATGAGGATGAACTGGCACTTGCACTCGTTCGCACTCTCGCCGACACCGAGCTGCGAAATAGATTGCGAATCGCGGGTCTTGAACATGTGAAACAGTTTGGCTGGCCACGAATTGCGAGCCGTATCATCGAGCTATATGAGAGCAAACTCGCTGAGCCGCGCACCGCTGCGCCCCGCCATCGCCTCCTGGAAGGCGTGATCGGAACCAACCGTGGTTAGCACCCGCTTCGCCCATAGAGTGCGTGATCGGCTCGGCCCCGTCGGCCGTGTGCTCGCGCGCAGCCGCCTCTCGCCAAACATGATCACGGTCATCGGTCTCCTCATCAATGTCGCTGTGGCGGCCGTGATTGCCTCGGGAAATCTCATTCTCGGTGGCGTGTTGCTGCTCTTTGCCGGCGCATTCGATGTCGTCGACGGGGCAGTCGCCAGAGCTACGAACCAGGTCAGCAAGTTCGGCGGATTCTTCGATAGCACGGTCGATCGTTACGCTGACGCCGTCACCCTCGGTGGCTTGCTCATCTACTTCACCGAGACCGACGCCGGGACCACGCCCGTGCTGCTGGCATTTGTCGTCCTGGTTGGCTCGATCATGATCTCCTACACACGCTCGAAAGCCGAGGGCCTCGGGATGCGTGGCGATGTCGGTCTTGCTCAGCGAGCCGAGCGCGTCATTATCCTCTCGGCAGCGTTGCTACTGAACCAACCGGTTTGGGGCCTCGCTCTGCTGGCGCTGCTCACGCATTTCACTGTTCTCCAGCGCATCTATCACGTTTGGAAGAATTTGCAGGATTCACGTTCGGCCAACTAACGCCCACGAGTGAGGGCACGCCATCGAGATGTCCAACCGAGTACGCATAATCGCGATCGTCATTATCCTGCTGATCGCTGCTGTGCTACTCGTCCGCTGGGGCGGCGGATTCTCGAATCCCGTCGTCATCGAGGACAACCCCGCCACTGAAACCACTTCCTCTGAACTCCTTGTTTCCGTGATGGACGCCGGCCAGGCACAGTGCGTCGTTGTCATCCCGCCTGATGGCCCAGCCATGGTCATCGATGCTGGCCGCTCAGCATCGCGCATTGAGGATCAGGTCGTCCCATATCTCCGCGATCACGGTGTCGATCAGCTGGCTTACGTCATCATGTCGCACCCAGATCAAGATCATGTAGGCGGGTTACCAGCGCTGTTACGGGCTATGCCGGTCGAAGCCTTCGTCGATCCCGTCATTCCCTCGACGAATCAGAGCTACCTCGAAACGCTCCAGATCGTCGATAATTTGGGCATCGAAGCCATCAAGGGACGGCGGGGTATGTCATTCGATCTTGGCAATGGGGTGACGGCCGAAATCCTTTGGCCGGTGGATCCGCTCATTGAGAGCGGCGGCGAGATCGAGACGAATCCGAATAGTATCGTCGTCATGCTCCGCTACGGCACCTTCTCGATGCTGATCCCTGGCGATGCCGACCGGCGGGCCGAGACTGAAATGTTGAAGCTCGGCACAGATGAGCAGCTGCAAGCCAACGTACTCGTCCTGGGGCACCACGGTAGTAACACCTCCAGCTCGGGCAACTTCCTGGATGCCGTTCGACCACAAGTTGCGATCGCATCGGCTGGATTCGAGAATTCCTACGGACATCCGCACCCCGAGGTGCTTAGGCGGTTGCGGCTGCGAGCCATTTCTATCTATCGCACTGATCTGGATGGCACGATTGAAGTACGCAGCGACGGTCAAGGATTTGACGTGACATCGCTCGGAACGGAGCGAGACTGATGAGCAGTGGAGTCGACATAACAGCAACGCTCGATGAGATTGTCCGAGATGCGGATGGGGTGGAACTCGCCAGACTGGTGACCGATACCGGCGATGAGCTTGTGATCCCGGTACAGCTTCTCCCGGCTGGCTCTTCAGTCAACGATGTGATTCGTTTGCATTTGGAGCGCGATCCTGACGAGGCGAGTGCGCGACTCAGTGCGATCGAGGAGCTGCAGCGCAAACTCTTTGGGAAGACGTGGTGAGTGCAAACTGATGATGACAATGTCCGGGAAGTGGAAGGCACGATGACGCGATCCCAGTCGACCCGGTTCCTGTCCGTTGGCGTAGCGTGCCTGCTCATATTGGCGCTTTGTGCCGCCTGTAGTAGCCCGTTGCCTGGGGGAGAAGACGCAGGCGTCGAGAGTGAGACCGCCACTGCCCCGGGGCTGGAGCCACTGAAGATCGTGACCGCCACCCAGGTGCCAGCCGGCAGCGAGGCTACCGCGTCGGCCGCGTCGTTGACGCCGACGATCTTGCCCGAGACCTACACGGTCCAGGAGGGCGATTCGCTGTACTCGATAGCCGCGAAGTTCAACATCGACCTTGCCAGTCTGGTTGAGGTGAATGGTCTTTCAGATCCCAATGACATCCAGGTTGGGCAGGAGCTGACACTTCCTCGACCAGCCGAACAGCAGCAATAGGTGCCACGGCGGCAAACGTTGACACTGCCGCTCGACACTTGGTAGACTGCAACCAGTGGTAATCGTATTTACACAACCGGCCAGGGTAAAGGAGGTGATGCCCAAGCATGAGTAGTCACGGTACTTCGGGCGTCACCCCGGAGGCGGCTGTCTAACAGTTTCGTCCCCTGGGTGATGCCCAAGAAGCTTTGAAGACCGGCTCACGCGAGCCGGTCTTCTGCATGGTCGAGATTCCACCTTCACCCCTGAAGTATCATCATGGTAAGCGATGCATTGAAGGACAGGACCTTGTCGGCTAGCGCGCATGGTGAAACGTACATCTACCGCGAGCTCTGCTCTCAAGTGCTATCACCCGGGGCGATCGGCGTGCTCGATCAACTGAGAGAGCCGATACTGCGCATCTATGACCTCCAGGCACTCCTGGATACGCCGCTTCCTCGCAGCGATTGGCAGGACCACGAAGAGAAGCTCACCGGCCGTCTGACACGCATCGTCTCGACACTGCCGCGCGGCACCTCACCAATGCCCAACGAAGTCTTCACTGCCATCGAATTCCTCTGTTATGAGGTCGAGCACCGCCCCGTGCATGTCGGCGAAGCGCTCATTCGTTTGGAAGCGCTGGCAGACGAGATCCGCGCCAACCCGCTGCTTCATAGCCTCGTGACTGGTCGAGCGAACTAGTTACTTCTTGTCATCAAAGCTCAATGTCGTCTTCAAGCCCGGAAACCCGATTTTCGCGTGCGCGAAGTACGACTCCGCTACTGGCTGATACCGGCTCGGGCACTCTGTTCGGGGGCTGAAGTGCGTGAACCACGCTACGCCGACATTTGCAGCGCGCGCGACATCAGCAGCCTGTTTCAGCGTCATGTGGCCGCGTTTCAGCGCCTCGTCGACCAAGCTCTCGTCGAGGTAGGTGGCTTCTGAAATCAGCAGATCGCTCTCACGAACGAAGTGCTCCATGCCATCCACAAGCCGTGTATCGCCGATTAGCGAGACGCTCAATCCGCGACGTGGTTCACCGAGTACATCGTCAGGCGAGAAGCCGTCGACTGCCTCGCCACGTTGAAGCACGCTCCAGTGCTCTACTGGCACCCCGAGCGCGCGTGCTTTCTGGGGATCGAAGCGTGGCTGACGCGCGAGATCGAGCCGGTAGCCCAGGCATGGAATGCGGTGGTCAAGCTCCAGGGTGCGTAGCGTGAGGTTGTCCAAGAGCGACATCTCTGTCGCTCCGTCAATCTCGATGATTCTGACCTCAAACGCCGGCCGGCCGACAATCACCGCCAGCGCCGAAACAACGTCGTGGGTGCCCGGTGGCCCAACGATCGTCAGCGGCTCAGTCCGGTTACTGAACATAATCTGATAGAGAATTCCCGGAATCCCGGCAACATGATCAGCATGGAGGTGACTGAGCAGGATCGTTCCGCAAGCTCGGAACGAGAAATTGCTCACTCGCCAGTTCACCTGCGTGTTCTCGCCGCAATCAAAGAGGATGACCTCACCGCCGATGCGGATCAGCGCTGCCGCGAGTGGACGGTTGGGTAGCGGCATCATCGCGCCGGTTCCGATCAAACAGACATCAATCATCGCCCTGCTGCGTTCCTCTCATGCGCTCCGGCATACCAGGCCGGACAATCCTATGCTAAACCAGTGTGAGGATCGACGAAGGAGGTGATCGCGTGGTGACGACTGGACGACCGACGACCTACGCCGATGGCGGGATGGTAGCTTCGCCTCACTATCTGGCATCGCAAGCGGGACTAGCAGTATTGCGAGAAGGTGGTAATGCTATTGACGCGGCCATTGCGACCAATGCCGTTCTGACTGTCGTCTTGCCGCACCAATGCCATCTTGGCGGCGACTTGATGGCGATGATCTGGGATCCAGGTTCAACCGAGCTTGCGGGCTTGAATGCATCCGGTCCTGCTCCGCAAGGCAGCTCGCTCGAGTCGATCAGCGCGCAATCTGGCGGCACGATGCCCAGTCGCGGTGCGCTCTCAGTCACGGTTCCTGGCACCGTTGCCGGCTGGGTGGCTCTCCACGAGCGCTATGGCTCGGTAGATCTTGGCCGTCTGCTCGCTGATGCGGTGCAGTATGCCGACGAGGGATTTCCCGTCTCGCAACGGCTCATCAATGCCGTCGAAGTCAACCGAACGTTGCTGGAACAAGACGAAGCTGCCAAACGGATCTTCCTTGATCCCAATCTACGGCGCGCTGGAGATCGGCTCCAGCAGCCCGATTACGCGAATACATTGCGAGCACTATCCAACAGCGGCCGTGATGCCTTCTACACCGGCTTCGTAGCGCACGACATCATCGAAGCCCTTCACTCTGGCGGCTCGGCCATGAGTGGCGAAGACTTGGCGTCATTCGAGCCGGAGTGGGTCGATCCGCTGACGGTCGATTATCGGGGCTATGAGCTCGCCGAGCTTCCGGCAAACTCGCAAGGCCCGATGGCGCTTCTACTTGCCGGTATGTCTAGAAATTGGGATGTCGCTGGTCTCGGCAGTGACGCAGTCGAGCTAACTCATCTCGGGGCTGAAGCGGTGCGAATCGCCATCGAACAGCGTGATCGATTTGTTGGAGATCCCCGATTCGCCTCTGCCGCGACTGATTGGTTCCTGGACCCGGATATCGCGACGGCACACAGCAACGCCATTGATCCTGAACGTGCCAGCGTCGGCCCTATCGCCGCCGAAGATGGCGACACGGTCTACTTCTGCGTCGTTGATGGCGATGGTATGGCCGTCTCGATGATTCAGAGCGTCTATCTGAACTTCGGTTCCGGTATCGTGACCCCAAACACCGGCATCTTGCTCCATTGCCGTGGTGCCGGCTTTACACTCGAACCGGACCATCCCAACACGTTCGCACCCGGCAAGCGCCCCAAGCACACCCTGATTCCCGCGATGCTGCTCAAGGACGGCCGACCGGAGATCGTCTTCGGTGCGATGGGCGCCGATGGCCAGGCTCAAACTCAACTCCAATTGCTCCAGGGGTTTGTCGACTTTGAGCTGGAACCTCAGGCCGCGATTGAGACTCCACGGTGGTGTGTTACGGCCGACGAGCAGGGCTGGGGCACACTGCGCGTCGAGTCCACTTTCTCGCCGGAAAAGATCGAAGCGTTACAGCGCATAGGCCACCGCGTCGTGGTTGGCGAGCACTGGGACCAGCGCATGGGCCACGCCCAGGCGATTGCGATTGATCGTTCTCGGGGAGTTCTGGGCGGTGGCGCCGATCCTCGCGGTGATGGCGCTGCCCTGGGTTTCTAGAACTAAAGGCGTTGCTGATGGCCGTTGCTTCTGGCGCGTGATCCGCTGTTCACGACCCGGCGGATCTGCATCGCCAGCTCGCCTGTCTGGTCACGATCCATATGCGCTGCAAAATCCGGCTCGTCGTCTTCACCGGTCGTCGTGATGTCGTGGACGAGCAGGACGACATGGCGGTGTTCCTCATCGTATCCAACCTGGAGCCTGCCAACCTGCATCTCTGCCGCCCCAAGCGGCACGATCGGTGAAGCATCCTCCTGTACGACATCTTCAAGTGGAATAGCGATCTGGACAATCTGCAGATGCGTGAGGATCTGCTCGAACGCCAACCCTAGCGCCTGTAGCTGCTGCTTCTCCATCCAGAGATAGAGGGACTCACCATTTGCCGTGAACACCATCCGGAATCGCCGCTGACCGGGCTGGCCAATCGCTTGCGCCTCGACATGCTCAATTTCACTGAATTCCATTGGCTCCACGCCTGGCCGGTTCCTTTCGCCCTGAAAGCACTCTTCACATCGTTCGAGAATACTACAGTTTCCCCGATCTCCGCCGGTCTGGGTCTCCCCAGTCTGTTCCTTCGCTGCAGCACCGTCCAGACTCTCGGTATGATTTCCCTCGGCTTGTGATGACGTGTCCGGACAGGTCGGACGTCGCATTCTAGTGACAGGTTGGATAACTGCTGTGAAGATGTTGCGATTCGCGCTCCTGCTGGCTTTGATGGTCGGCGTCCTGGCTGCCTGTAGCACCGGTGATGACGACGACGAGCCAACCAACACTCCCGAGACGACCACCGAACAGACCTCTACCTCTGAAGAAACCACTCCAGCGACCGAGGATACGAGCCAGACTGAACCCACTCAGGAGACTTCCACCGAAACAGCGACCGATGCCCCGGCGACCGAGGAGTCGACCGACGAGACGGCACCGACCGACGAAGCAACCGAGACGCAGACTGAATCTCCTGAAGCAGAAGCTTCTCCAACCACTCCAGCCGAACCGTCCTTTGGCTACGGCTGGAATGTCGCGCTGCGTGGCGATGACATGGCTATCGAACACAACGCCATGACCGGCATGTACGTCAATCAGAGCGGATTCAACTGGGTTCGCTTCCAGATCTCTTGGGCCGAATTCGAGCGCGCCCCCGAGCAGTGGGATCCGCTGCCCTACGACCGCATGATCGAAGCCATGACCCAATCCGGCCTGAATGTCTTGCTGGTGATTGCCAAGGCCCCGGACTGGGCGCTGAGCGATGACCCCGAAACTTTCCTGAGCGACTATGACGCCTTCGGCAACTTTGTCTCATTTATCGCGGATCGATATCAGGGCAAGGTACAGGCGTACGAGATCTGGAACGAGCAGAATCTGGCGGCGGAGTGGGGCGGTCACGTCAACCCCGCCGAGTATGTTGAGATGCTCCAGGTCGCCCATGATGCAATCAAGGCCGTAGACCCCAACGCTCAGGTCGTCTTTGGCGGTCTTACCCCAACTGGTATCACCGATCCGGCCGTTGCGATCGACGATGTCCAGTACCTGCAGCAGGTCTATGAGATCAGCGGTGGAGCACTCAGTCAGTACTTCGATGTGCTGGGCATGCACCTCAATAGCACGCACCAGGGCCCGGACGCGACCATGGACAACCCGACCGAAACCGATGGTTGGGCAGATGATCCGAGCTTCTTCTTCCGGCGAGGCGAAGACCTACGCGCTGTCATGGTCGAGAATGGTGATGAGGACAAACCCGCCTGGATTACCGAATTCGGCTGGACCACCGCCAACCAGGCTCCAGGCTATGAGTACGGCGCAAACAACACCGAGCAGGAAGTCGCCGATTTCCTGGTGCGCAGTTTCGAGATAGCACGTGATGAGTGGGGCTGGGTGACGGCCGCATTCGTCTGGAATCTCAACTGGTCGACGCTCACCGACCCGGCCGATGAGAAATACCCGTGGTCCGCGCTGAACGCCGATGGATCGGCGCGGCCAGCCTACATCGCGTTGTCGGAGATGCCAAAGCCGTAGTGGGAACCTGAGGAATCAGGGCGGGCGAGCGTGCGCAGCTCAGTTTGCGAAGATCGCGAGCTCGTCCTGATTTGGCGTCGCCAGCCCCAAAGCTTCGCGTGCTTCCGCCACGATGAAGAGCGAGCCGGTCACTATCACGAGATCTGAACCGGCTGCGTCTGCAAGGGCGTCAGCTACCGAGTCTTGTGTGTTGACGTCAAGTCCCGCCTGCTGGGCGTATTCCACGATCTGGTCGATTGCGACTGCACGTGGGCTGCGTGAGGCCACAGCCACGATCTCTGGGTTGAGCGATGCCAGCTCTTCGATCATCCCCTGTAAGTCCTTATCGGCGCTCGCTCCGAGGATGACACGCGCTGAGCGCCCCGCAAACCGCTCGTTGACGGTTTCGATGAGCCGCCGAATCGACGCTACATTGTG
>CAYNTE010000003.1:0-25685 GCA_964399615.1 uncultured Thermomicrobiales bacterium | reverse complement strand
CCATCGCGATAGCTCACACTCCAGTCGGCGTCCTCACGAAGCAACCACGCGCCACGATCCGCGGCTATTGTTTTGATAACCTCGGTTACTTCGTGCTGCTGCGGTCCAAGCACCACGGTCTGGCCCGGTTTGATGATCCCGCCTTTCTCGCGCGCAATAGATTCAAGGTCCGTCCCCAGCACCGCAGTATGATCGAAGGAGATGTTCGTGATGGCTGCGACGCTGGCAGGCACAATGTTCGTTCCATCCAGCCTGCCGCCCAGCCCGACCTCGATGACCCCAATATCGACCTCTTGCTCAGCGAGCACGAGCAACGCCATCGTCGTCGTCAATTCATATGCCGTCATGCTGCCGATCTGAGGCAGGCGCGCTTCGACAGCCTGTGCGGCATCGAGCGTGCGCTCCAGCCCGTCTGCAAATAGCTTCTCGCTGATCGGGCTCCCGTTGATCTGAATTCGCTCTCGAAAGGTATGGAGGTGGGGAGTGGAGTAAAGGCCGGTCTTCAGCCCAGCTGACCGAGCGACCGACTCGATCATCGCGCAGGTCGAGCCCTTGCCCTTGGTGCCTGCAACATGCACGATCGGAAAATTGTGGTCCGGATTGCCCAGCTCGTTCAGTGTCTTTCGGATGCGAACCAGACCGATGCTCGCCGCCGAATCGCCAGCAAACGGATTGCTGATGAACCCACGATCATAATCCGATCGATCGTGAATCAGCCGGATCGCCTCAAGATAGTCCATCGAGACTCAGCCCCTTCTGACCTTGGTTGAATATTCGTGCAGGGTTGGAATTAGGACTCGTCTTGCGCTGGTTCTTCAGCCTCCGCAGGTTCTACGTTTTGGTCGGTGAAGAGCCAGATAATGCTGCCGGATTCGGGTTGCACAAGACCAGCAGGCGGCAGTTCATCCTCCGGCCCAAAGAGCACGCGCTCTAGTTGATCACCCTTGCCCGTGCCACCGACCAGAAAAATCACCTGCCGTGCGGCGTTGAGTACCGGAAAGGTCAGCGTGATGCGTGTCGTATCCATCTGCGGCACGTCATTCGCAACCACCAGCTTATGCTCTTCGTTTAACGCAGCCGTGCCAGGAAACAGCGATGCCGTGTGCCCATCGTCGCCCATGCCGAGCATCACAAGATCAAAGCGCGGTAGTTCGCCCGGCTCAAGTTCCAGCACGCGTCGAATCTCGTCCTCGTAGCGCTGGGCTGCCTCTGCTGGTGGAAGCTCACCCTCCATCCTGTGAATGTTCTCTTCTGGAATGTCGACGTGCTTCAGCAGGTGCTCGTAGGCGCTCCGGTAGTTGCTTTGCTCGTGATCAGGTGGAACGCAGCGTTCATCACCCCAGAATACCTGGATCCGACTCCAGTCGATCTCCTCATCCTCTGCAAGGCGCTGGAACAAGGGGATCGGGGTCGAGCCACCGGAGAGCACCAGCGTGATCGGTCGATCGTGATTATCTATGGCAAGTAGTGTTCGACAGATGCTGTAGCCAGCATCGGCCATCTGCTCAGCGTCAGCGAACATCCGATAGGAAAACCGAGACTCGCTCATGAGATTTACTCCGCATCGAGGCATTTCGCCGCAAAAGCCGCGGCATCGGCCAGTGCTTCGTCGTAGATCCGGTCACGATCGAAGCACATGAGTTCCGATGCAATCAATTGATGCCGCGGTCGATTCAGATGCGGCACCACCCGCTCCCAGGCTGGCATTCCAGTCGTCTGAATCCGGACACTGGAATGGTCACGCTCATCACGACGGACCCTCACACGTGCGACCCGCCCACCATCGTTCGCTTGGATTCGCACCGCTCGCAGCCCGAACCCGGAAGAATGCGATGGATCCAGACTGATGATGATCGAATGATATGGGTCTGTCCCGTTCGCGCGCAGCGTGACCGACATCGGCCCACGCCGGACCGATTCCGGCGTAAATCCGATTCTCGATGTCAGCCAGCCTGCCAGCAACATCGCTGCTGATTCTGCGCCCGCATCGTACGAAATATCAACGCGGTTGATGTGCGGCACCATTCCGGCCGTGATCGGGTTATCAAACGACTGTGCGATCAGCTCCCGCCATGTCGCGCTGCGTGTCCACGCCAGATCGCCTCCAGCGAACGAGTTCGCCTTCCCGGCCAGGAACGTCTGCCAGTTGTGTAACACCGTCAACCGATCGCTGAATTGTTCCGAGTCGATGATCAATCTATCCGCTGGCCGTGAGATCCGCAGAAAATCCTCGCCGGTCAGGTCAACCTCACCCGTCCAGAAGATAAAGGCCGGCAACTCACCGATGCGCTGGCCAGAGATGATATTGGGAATCGCGTCGAGCTGGTCGCGTGGAACATCGATGTCGATTATGTCGTAGCACGTTCCGTGCTGCTTGTTGCGAGCATAGGCGCAATGGGCTGACACGTGAGCAACAATATCGCTACCTGGTTCAGTAAATCCGAAGAGTAATGCGCGCGCAGGCGTCGCCGTTGCGAAGGCAAGAATCGTCTGCCTCGCCTCCTCGCGTTCTGCTTCGGATGTCGCGATAATCGCCAGTGTCAAAGTCGCCGTTCGCAGCGGTGTCTTGCCGGTCCCTCGCTCAACCTCCGCCGAAACCTGGGTCCAGATTTCTGTCAGCGTCGTATTCAACGCACGTATGGGAACCGGGCCAGATTGAACATGCGGCTCTAAGGCAGGCGTGCTCATGGGCGTCTCCATTCGCGACCATCACGCTCAAGCATCTCATCGGCTTCGCTCGGTCCCCAGGTGCCTGCCTCGTAGGTTGGGATCTCATCCACGTCCATCGCTTCCCAGGCATTCAATACCGAGTCGACAATCTTCCAGGCTACTTCGACCTCGTCCTTGCGAATGAACAGTGTCCGGTCTCCGAGCATCGCATCGAGGATCAAGCGCTCGTAAGCTTCAGGGAGCTGCACATTAAATGCCGAGCCATACTGGAAGACCATGCTCACTGGCCGCAGATCGAACGTCGGCCCCGGTACTTTCACCTTGAAGCTGAGGCTGATGCCCTCGTCGGGCTGGATCTCCAGGATCAGCTCGTTGGGGTCGGGCCGGGAATCGAAATCCTGGCTGTGGAAGAGTCGGTGAGGCACCGGCTTGAATCGGATGGCAATTTCAGTCACCCGCCGGGCCATGCGCTTTCCAGTGCGGAGATAGAACGGCACACCAGCCCAACGCCAGTTGTCGACGAAGAGCTTCAGCGCGACATATGTCTCGGTGGTCGAGTCCTGCGCGACGTCTTCTTCCGACTTGTAACCCGGCACCGACTCGCCATCGACATATCCGGCGCCATATTGCGCGCGCACGGCGTCACAGTCGATGCTGTCGGGATTGATCGGCCGCACCGCACGCAGCACCTTGACCTTCTCCGACCGCACTGCATCGGCAGACAGCGACGAAGGTGGCTCCATCGCAGTCAGCGAGAGCAGCTGCATCAGGTGGTTTTGCACCATGTCTCGCGTAGCGCCTGCATGCTCGTAGTAGGTCGCGCGCTCGCCGATTCCGATCGATTCGGAGACTGTGATCTGCACCTGATCGATGAAGTTGCGGTTCCAGAGCGGCTCGTAGATTCCATTCCCGAACCGGAAAGCGAGGATATTTCTGACAGTCTCCTTGCCGAGGTAATGGTCGATCCGGTAGACGCAATCCTCCTCAAAGACTTCGGCGATGTTCTTGTTGAGTTCCGCTGCGCTCTCGTAGTCACGCCCAAAGGGCTTCTCGATGATCACCCGGCTCCAGGATCCTTCTTGCTTGGGGTGGTTGAGTCCCGCGCGCCCTAGCTGGTCGACGATCGTCTCGTAGAAACGAGGTGGTGTGGCCAGATAGAAGAGATGATTACCCAGCGTTCCACGCTGCCGGTCGATTTGCGCGAGCGCGTGGGCCAGCGTGCCATAATCTGCTTGCGTTTCGAAGTCTCCCGGCACATAGAAGACACCGTCCTTGAACGCTCTCCAGATATCCTCATCGAGCGGATTGCGCGAGAAGGTCTTGACGCCATCCTTCAGATACTCGGCGAACGACTCGTTCGTGTATTCGTGTCGGGCAAAGCCAACGATGGTGAAGCCTGGCGGGAGCAGGCGCTCGTAGGTCAGGTCATAGATTGCCGGCACAAGCAACCGGTGCGTTAGATCACCCGACGCACCGAAGATCACGATGCTACACGGATGAGGCATGCGCTCGGATTGCAGTCCCTCACCGAGCGGATTCGTTATCGTCGAAGCAGTTGCAGCGTCGATACTATCGCCTCACTTCCCTTTGCACTCGTTGGTCGCTCGTAAGCCTAGTCTTCTGCCTTTCGCACCGCATGTCCGCCAAATTTCAGACGTAGTGCCGCCAGCACCTTGTTGGTGAAGGCATCATCCTTGCGCGAGAGGAAGCGATTTGCCAGCGCCAGATAAATCGTTGGTGTCGCGACCGCCATGTCGATCGCCGTCTCGACGGTCCAGCGTCCCTCGCCGGAGTCATTCACCCAGCCCTGGATACTCTCCAGGTGCGGATCTTCTCTGAATGCGTCCGCTGCCAGCTCAAGCAGCCACGAACGAATCACCGATCCGTGTGTCCACAGCTCGGCCACCGCGGCCAGGTCAATGCCGAATTCTGAAGTCTCTAGCACCTCAAAACCTTCGGCGTAGGCCTGCATCACGCCGTATTCAATCCCGTTGTGGACCATCTTCGTGAAATGGCCGGATCCACTCGCACCGACGTGCAGATACCCGTTCTCTGGAGCTAACGAAAGAAACGCTGGCTCAACGACAGCCACTGCGTCATCATCGCCACCAACCATCAGGTTGTAGCCAATCTCAAGTCCCCAAATGCCGCCACTCGTGCCGCAATCGATAAACTTGATACCGTGCTCCTTGAGACGAGCATGGCGCCGGATAGAGTCCGTATATCGCGAATTACCACCATCCACGATAATGTCGCCTTCATCGAGCAGAGGGATCAGCTCGTCGATCTGCTGATCAACCGGATCGCCAGCCGGCACCATCAGCCACACCACACGCGGAGCTTCAAGCTTGTCTCGTATCTCCTCAAATGTGTACGCGGGGTCTGCGCCTTCATTTGCCAGTTCGTCGATCGGCTCACGGCTTCTGTTGTGAACTACGACGCGGTGGCTGTCCTGCATCAGGCGTCGTGTCATATCGCCGCCCATGCGGCCCAATCCGATCATCGCCAGTTCCATACGCTCGGACACCTCTCTGCTTGTCTACGTCTCGATTAGTCGGCCGGAACCTCATCGTGTTTGACCACATCGACGATGCTTTGCAGGCTGCGGCTCTCCCCATCACCAACCGTGATTCGGAAGACGGGCCGCCCATGCTTCTGCAGCGAGGCATAGTCGCCATTTGCCTGCGCCGCGAAGAGTTCCCCGAAGCTGTATTCAGCCCCAGGAATCGCAACGTCCTCAAATCCTTCTTCAACGATCTGCAAGAAGATTCCAGTCTCTGGACCGCCCTTGTGCAGCTGACCTGTGGAGTGAAGATATCGAGGGCCGTAGCCGAGCGTCGTCGGTAGGCGCGTCTGATTGCCGAGTGCATCTCGAATTTGCTGCAGCTGCAACCACGTCTTCTCATTACGATCCACAAACGCCTGGATCGCCAGGTAGTCCGCATCGCTGGCCTGGTTTGCAATCGCTTCGAACGCTGCATCAGGCGCAACGGACTCGATCTCTGGCGCCGTCTCTCCACTCAGGATTGCAACGGTCGCATCCTTCGCTTCTTGGACATTCGGCTCATCGAAGGGGTTGATCCCGAGCTGATGACCAACGACTGCAATCGCAATCTCCCAATTGAGGAACAGGCGCCCGAGTTCAGCGTCCTGCTCGATGACCGGGTGCCCTGCCTGACGTCGCTCGTCCGCCAAAGCGGCAAATCCATCGCTCAAATCACCGATATGGATGAAGAGCCGGTTGTCGCCAAATCTCGATGTATCGCCAGCCGGCTCCTTGGCAATTGGAACGAGTCCCTTGCCTTCTTTCCCTGTGCTCTCCGCCACGAGCTGTTCCAGCCAGTCGCTGAAACTCGCCCATGTCCCGGATGCACGCACCGTCAACATCGATCTGCCCGCGTCGTGCCCCGCTGCCAGTGCCGCGCCGAGCCAGATCCCCGGATGATCGGCCGTATTGACCGGCAATACCTCGCTGGCACTCTCGAGCAGACGGTCCCCGTCGATTCCCGTGACCGCTGCCGGCACCAGTCCGAAGTAGGAAAGTGCTGAATAGCGACCTCCGATGTCGGGCCGGTTGACATAGACCTGCCAGCAGTTCCGTGCGCGAGCCTCAGCCTCCAGCGGTGTACCGGGATCGGTAATCACAATGAAATCGGCGGCGTTGCCGTTGCATGCCTCCAGAAAGTGATGGAAGAGCGATGTCGTCTCGACGGTTGTGCCCGACTTGCTCGAGACGATGAACATCGTGTGCTCGCTTGCCAGCCGTTCTGTGTATCGCTTGATCGTTCCGGGATGCGTTGAATCGAGGATATCCAGCTCTGGGAAGCCTTCGGCTCGCGGGCAGATCGTCGCCATTACTTCCGGCGCGAGCGAGGAGCCACCCATGCCCAGCAGCACAGCCCGGTCATATCCTCGCCGGTGCACTTCCTCTGCTAGCGCCCTGAAGATCCCTGCCTCTGCCTGCTGTTGCATGTCTGCGACGGTGGCGAGCCAGCCCAGCCGGTTCCGGATCGTTCCCTGGACCGCCTTGTCGGCCGACCAGAACGATGGATCATGAGCGCGCAGCGCGTCCACAACCCCCGCATCGCCCAGCTTTTTCTGAATCGCCTGCGTCTGATCCGCGATCGACGCAACCCATGTCGCGCGATCCTTGCGGATCTCTGCAATCAGCCGTTCGCTCTCGGACTCAAGGCTCGCGAAGAGCGAGTCGTACGACGCCGAGAATTTCTCCACGCCTTCGCGCACCAGGGTGTCGATTACATCGTCGTAGGCAATGCCGAGCGATTCCATCGTAGTGATCGCATCGCGAGCCGTCTCGACATCATGTTCGACCGTGACGGCTACAGTTCCATGGTCGCGGAACGCGTCGATCGACGCTGGGGCCATCGTCTGGACCGTGTTCGGCCCGATGAGTTCATCGATATAGAGCGTGTCGGAGTAGTCGGGGTTCTTCGTGCTCGTACTTGCCCAGAGCGGACGCTGGATTCGAACTCCAGCTCCAGCCAGCTCATGGAACCGCTCGGAGTTGAAGGTCGCCTTGAACTGCTGGTAGGCGAGCCGCGCGTTCGCAATCGCGATCTGGCCAAGGAGTGCTTGCGCTGTCTTGGCCCGCTCGCTCTTTGGATCTTCATCAATGATCGCTTGCAGGCGCTTGTCGACCTCCGAGTCGACCCGGCTAACGAAGAATGAAGCAACCGAGAGGATGTGGTCGACCGGCTTACCCTCGGCAACGCGACGCTCCATCGCGCTCAGGTACGCCTCCATGACCTGCTGATAGGCGCCGAGCGAGAAGAGCAGAGTAATGTTGATGTTGATGCCCTCATAGAGCGTCTGTTCGATGGCGGGGATGCCATCCTCGGTGCCTGGGATCTTGATCATCACGTTCGGCCGGTTGACGAGTTTGTTCAGTCGTCGCGCCTCGCTGATCGTTCCCTCAGTGTCGTGTGCCAGGTGCGGCGGTACTTCCAGGGAAACCACGCCATCGTTGTGGTTTGTTCGCTCGAATACTGGACGCAACATGTCGCAGGCGAGCTGGATGTCCGTGATCGTCAGCTTGTCGTAGATCTCCGGGACGCTGCGATTCTCTTTCAGCAGCAGCTTGATCTGCTCGTCGTAGTCGTCAGTGTCCGAAATTGCTGCGTCGAAGATCGTCGGGTTCGAGGTGATGCCTACCACGCCATCCTCTCGAATCAACCGCTCGAGCTCGCCTGACGTGATCAGGTGGCGGCTGAGATTGTCGTTCCAAACGCTCTGTCCAAAGTCTCCAAGACGTTGGAGTGGATTCTTATGTGTCATTTGGGTTCTCCCTCTTCATGACAGGCCGATAGTGGTGGTTATTTGAACTCCGGCGATAGCACCAGTTATGGGCTCCCAGATCGTCGAAGGGCCTATGCTCGTTGACCGCCTAACCGTACCTAACCGACAGGTTCGATGGCGTCGACCGCCTCGGGATTTTCCAGCGCCGAGAGGTCGCCCAGATCCTCCTGACCAAGGTAACGACCGCGAATCACACGTCGGAGGATCTTGGCATTGCGCGTGCGCGGTAAATCCTTCACAAATACAACCGATTGAGGGCGAAGTGGTCTTCCTAGCTGGCCCGCCACAGCATCGAGAATCTCGTTTTCGAGCTCTGAAGATGGCTCGTAACCAGGCACCAGAATCGCGAAAATGACTGCAACTTCACCTTTGATCTCATGTGGCACACCTACGACCGCCGTCTCCTGCACCGCCGGATGCGTCACGGCAGCAGATTCGATCTCAGCTGGTCCGGTGCGCTTGCCTGCAATGTTCATCGTGTCGTCAGAGCGACCGAGGATGTACCAGAAGCCATCCTCATCTACCAGCGCAAAGTCACCATGAACCCACATGTCGGGAATCGTTCGCCAGTACGCATCCAGGTAACGCTCCGGGTCATCAAGGAATCCCTGGGTCATCCCAACCCACGGGCCACGGATGACCAGTTCTCCAACGCTGCCGCGCACCGAATTCCCGCTGGCGTCCACCACATCGGCGGGAACGCCAACGACGGGGCCGGCAAATGACGCCGGCTTTTGCGGGTGGATAGTCGTTGAAGAGACGATCCCGCCACTGATTTCGGTACCTCCGGCATAGTTCACGATCGGGCAGCGACCTTTACCTACTTTTTGGGATGTCCACATCCACGGTCCCGGATTCCATGGCTCACCAGTCGAGCCAATCGCTCGCAGTGTGGGCATTTCGTGGCGCTCGACCCACTCATCGCCTTTTGGCATCAGTGCGCGAATCGCTGTTGGAGAAATGCCGAGAACAGTCACTTCGTGGTCGTCCACGAGTTGCCAGAGTCTGTCCGGCTTGGGATAGTCTGGCGTGCCTTCATAGAGCACGAGCGTCGCACCGGCAATTAGCCCACCAGCAATGGCCCACGGTCCCATCATCCAGCCGATGTCGGTAATCCAGCACAGCCGGTCACCGGGCTGAATATCGAAACAGAATGCCAGATCCTGCGCAGCTTTGACTGGGAATCCCGCGTGCGTGTGAACTGCGCCCTTGGGCCGGCCAGTCGTTCCCGACGTATAGATGATCATGAACAGGTCGTCACCACGTGTGTCTGCTGGCTCGCATTCGCTGGATGCCGCTGCGATGAGCTCTTCCCATCGAAGATCGCGGTCGTCATCCCACGGCACATCATTGCCACTATGTGTAACCGTGATGAGTCGTTCGATAGTCCCTGCCATCTCGGCCGCCTGGTCTGCGTTGGGTTTCATGGGGATGAGCTTGCCGCGGCGGTGGAAGCCGTCGGCGGTGATCAGTGTCGAGACTGATGCGTCGTGAATCCGCTTTGCAGCTGCCTCAGCACCATAGCCGGAAAAGATCGGAATGATCACCGCGCCGATGTATCCGCATGCCAGCATGGCCACCGCCGTCTGAGGAATCATCGGTAGGTAGAGCCCGACGCGATCTCCGCGCTTGACTCCCGCTGCCTTCAACGCATTCGCCGCTTGCTTCACGTGGAGCGATAGTTCGGCGAACGTGTACTCAACGACTGATCCGTCGTCGCCTTCCCAGATCAGCGCCAGCGCGTCCGCACGATCGCCAAGCCAGCGGTCCACCGCGCTCGTGACATAATTCATGCGCCCGCCAACAAACCAACGCGGCCACGGCAGTCCATCACGCATATCGACAGTCTGAGAGTAAGGCTCGGTCCAAACCAGTCCGAGCTCAGTTGAAACGGCATCCCAGAACCACTCCGGGACCGACGCGGCGCGCGCGGTCAGCTCGTCATACGTTTCGATGCCATGCTCGCGAGCGAACCGCATCATGCGCGAGCGTTGGATCTGTTCCTCGCTTGGCTTCCAGGCGATCTCTTGAGCGCTTAGGTCGGCGATTGGTGATGAATTCATGGCAGTCTCCCAGCCTGACGGTGTATACCCCCCGATTGTATGCCTTCAGCCTGTCGAATATGCCGAGAAATGCGGTCAATCCCAATCGATCGCTCGTTCGTAACCAGCGAGAGAGGGGAAATCGGGGACGTGCAACCAATTGTCGAACTCGAACAACTGACACGTGTCTTCGATACGGGAAATCAGTCCATACTGTGGCGCAAGTCCGGTTCTGTGACAGCCCTTGATAACGTCTGTCTACGTGTACTGCCAGGCGAATGCCTAGCCCTGGTCGGTGCAAACGGCGCAGGCAAGTCCACGCTACTGAAGATCCTGGCGGGACTCCTTACGCCGTCTAGCGGGGTCGCAAGGGTCGCTGGAGTTGATGTCGCGAAAGATCCCGATAAGGTCAGGGCAATGATCGGTTGGTCGTCAAACGAAAGCCGCTCGTTCTTCCTGCCGATCAGCGCAATTCAGAACCTCGTCTTCTTCGGCCAGCTCCAGGGGATGCGCCGCCGCGCGGCTCGACTTCGCGCCTCCCACCTGCTCGACCTGCTGGAGCTTGGTAATTGGTTGGATACGCCGGTTGCCGATTTCTCGTCCGGCATGCTCCAGCGACTGTCGCTTGCCCGGGCCATGCTGCATGAACCCGCTGTGTTGCTGTTGGACGAACCGACCGCGAATCTCGACCTGGCTGGCCGCGGATTGCTGATACAGATCGTCCGCGACTACCTGACAGCCGGCGGCAAAGGCGTGATCGTTGCCACGCACGATGCGCATCTCGTTGCAGAGATTGCCAGCCAGGTTCTCATGCTCGACAAGGGGCGGGTTGTCGACCGCTCTCGCACGCTACATCCCGTCGTCTACACCGTCCAGGTGGATGGGGTGCCGCGCGAAACGCTCCAGAGATTCGGAACGATCGCAGAGTCCACCTCCTCATGGATGCTGGTTTCAGTGCGAGATCTCGGTGATGGGTTTGCCCTGGCGGCCGTCATTTCCGAGGTGGTCGCTCTCGGAGGCAGTGTGCTCTCGGTCGAACGGCAACCGACCCATGACGTCGAAAAAGCGCTGGAGAGGTCCATAGTCCAATGAGCGCGATGCGCTTGCCAGCAGCATTCCTGGCGAGAGACTGGAGTTACGAGACGAGCTATCGCGGGATGTTCGTGCTCCAGTTGCTCGGCATTACTGGCTCGATTCTGATCTTCTATGCCATCGGCACGCTTGTCGCCGGTGATCAGCCCGCATTGCAGGAGTACGGTGGCGACTACTTTGCATTCGCGCTGACTGGCCTGCTCATCTCCGACTTCTTCAGCGCTGGCATGCGCTCCTATGCCAATCGACTCCGGCTGGCCCAGACGACCGGCACGCTCGAAGCGATGCTTGTCAGTGCGACACCAGCCCGTTGGATCATCGCTTGCTCGGGCCTATGGGATCTCGCTCTCTCGGCCGCTCGCAGTCTGATAGCAATCGCGATTGCCGTCCTGCTTGCCGGTGTCGCATTTGATGTGAACCTGACGGCGACAGTGCTGCTGGCAGTGTTGAGCTTGATTACCTTCATCAGCCTCGGAATGTTGCTGGCCGCCGCGATCATCGTCGTCAAACGTGGCGACGCTCTTGTTGCCTTTGCCAATATCGCCATCACCGTCGCGGCCGGCACGTTCTTCCCGATCGAGGCGCTACCGTCGTGGATCCGCTGGGTCGCACGGCTTTTGCCGTTGCACTACTCGCTCGACGGTTTGCGCCGCGCCACACTTGCAGGAGCGACCGTCAACTCCGTTGCAACAAACCTGGTCGTGCTAGCCGTTTGGGCAATCGCGCTTACTGGAGTAGCTATCTTGGCAATCGATTTTGCGGTCCGTCGATCACGCGCCGATGGTTCGCTCGGCCACTATTGACACCTAATGGGAGAATGTCGCTGTGACGCAGAGGTCAGCATCAGACGAGCAGCAGCAACCCGCTAGCGACCCGCTTCTGGAGCGTGCGGCTGCTGAGATGAGTGCAACGTTCGAGGTGTTGGGTCAGCCCGTGGTGGTCACCACAAACTCACAGCTCGTGATTGACGCTGCACGGTCGCTGCTCGGACCTAAGCGAGAGAACCTCACATCAAGCAAACCACTGAGACTGCGACTGCTGGTCCACGACGTACCTGAATCCCATGACTGGCGGCCCGACCAGCAGGCGGTGTTTCGGGCGCACGAATCGCTCTTCTACGTCGCGGCGAGCCGGTCGTCGGTGATTGCTGGGGATCGTGAGTCCAGGACAGCGTTTGGGTTCATCTCCAGTCAGCAAGCGAGCGATCTGGAGCACCTCAGAGCCGCGATGATCCAAGCCGCAGTTCTCTGGATCGCCGGATCCCGACTCCTCACTCCTGCTCACGCAGCCGCTGTCGAGCTCGATGGCCGGGCAATGATGCTTCGCGGGGATGCAGGAGCAGGTAAGACGACGCTGGCCGTCGCGCTGGCCCTCCAGGGAGCAAGACTGATGGCCGACGATGCCGTCTTCATCGACACCTGTGGTGACAAACTCATCGTGCGCGGTCTGCCTTGGCTCCTCTATCTCACACTGGACTCAGCCAGGTTCTTCGATCAGCTGCCAGCTTCGTCAGTGGTCACGCGCTTCAACGGCGAGCAGAAGATCGCCATTGAAACTGAGCACCAATCCGCGTTTGGTGTAGCTGAATCTGCTGCTCTCGGGCCGACTATTTTCGTTCGGCGCAGGGGTGAATCGCACAACAGGCTGTCCCGGCTACCTGAACAAGAGGCACGCAAGGCACTGGAAGCGACGAGCATTGCCGTCGAGCGGTCGAAAGCCGGTGGAATAGACATTTGGAAGGCGATGATTGAGGCCGGAGTCTATCGATACGACGTCGTGTCCGAGCCGGTCGAGGCGGCCCGTGATCTGATCGACCTGCTGTCACGTGTTGACAGATAGCCGAACGCGATGTAGGATGCCCGCATGAAACGGACTACGGTGAACAATCCACCCCAAACCTTTGCCACCACAACTGGCTGGTATTGGTTTTATTTTACCCCTCCGGCATCGCCGGTGGGGCTTAGGGGGTTGAGCACCTAGGCCCACGGAACCACCAGCGATGTCGGAGGAGCAGAGGTTTTGCCTCTGCTTTTTTGTTTGCTGAAAATTGGGCCGAGGTGGCCCGGAGCGGGAAGGAACCAAGACTCGATGATTATCACAATGCACGCAGGCGGCACGCCGGATCAACATGAACAAGTTGTCAAATATTTGCGTGATACTGGATTCCAGACACATATCCTGACTGGGTCCGGCCCGACTGTCATCGGCGCTACCGGAAGGCCATTCACCGAAGATCTCGTCAAGCTCGTCCAAAAGATGCCCGGCGTCGACCTCGTCACCCGTTCCGAAAAGCCCTACATGCTTGCCCAGCGCGCAGCACGGCCGGCTGGCAGTCAGGTCAAGATCGGCGGCGTGACGATCGGTGCTGGCGAAGTCGTCGTCATGGCCGGCAACTGTGTCATCGAGAATCGCGAGACCACCATCGAGACCGCCGAGCTCGTTCAGGCCGCAGGCGCTCGCATGATGCGCGGTGGCGCCTTCAAGCCCCGCACCTCGCCATATTCCTTCCAGGGACTCGGTGAAGAAGGGCTCCAGCTTCTTGCTGAGGCTAGCGAGCAGACAGGGCTACCAGTCGTCACCGAGGTCCTCGAACCCGAGCAAGTCGATCTCGTCGCGCAGTATGCTGACATGCTCCAGATCGGCTCGCGCAACATGAGCAACTTCCCTCTGCTTCGCCGTGCGTCGGCCTCCGGCAAGCCGATCCTGCTCAAGCGTGGATTCTCCGCAACCGTCAACGAGCTCCTCATGGCTGCTGAATACATTCTCGCTGGCGGCAACGATCAGGTCGTGCTCTGCGAGCGTGGCATCCGCTCCTTCGACACTGCTACCCGCTTCACCCTCGACCTCAACGCCGTGCCGCTGCTTCACCAGCTGACGCACCTCCCAGTCATCGTTGATCCGAGCCACGGGACCGGCATTCGCGAACTCGTCGCCCCGATGGCACTCGCAGGCGTTGCCGCTGGCGCCGATGGCCTGATTATTGAGGTGCATCCTCGGCCAGACTCAGCCCTCTGTGACGGTGATCAGTCATTGACGCCCGAGATCTTCAACCGATTGATGGTTTCGGCCAGTGCAGTCGCCCGCAGCCTGCGTGTTGAGCAGCCGGAGCCTAAGAAGCTGGCCGTCGTGGCTTAGGAAGCAGTTGAGGACAAATCATCAGGCTCGCCCGGCAGGTAGACCGCGAAACCTTCGGCCATGTCGACGATTTTCGCATTCGAAGGTGTCCGGATCATGCGCATTGCCATCCACAAGTCACCGCCCAGGCCGCTCATATTAATCGTCGAGATGGCGAGCCACCATCCCATGTGCTCCGGCCATTGCAGCGCCAGCAGGTAGCACCCCACGCTGATCACAATCGCGGGAGCTATCGCGACGGCGAAGTACCCGTGACGTGAGAGTGGCTCTTTAACGGTGGTATAGAAGAACCCCGGCCCCGCACCAAACGACGGTCTCTTCCCCTGCAAAGCCACCGCCAGCCCGTGGATGCCTTCGTGCGCCGCGAATGTCACCGTCACCGCGATCAGGAATTGCACGATAATCCGGAATATGTCCGGGACGCTGTCGATCGTGATTGAGACTCCTTGATCGACCAGTACCGGGAACACGAAGAGCCAGACGAGCAGCAGTGGCACGCCAAACAACGACAGCTTGATCAGGTCCGGCTTCTCAATGTGCCGCAGTCGGTAACCAGGCACTGTCGGTGGTTCAGTCAACGGAGGATCACCGATCCACGGCCGCAAATTCTGCAATTCCACGTCTTCCCGCCTTGGCTATACTCCCAATAGGTACTGCTGGTCTTCGCAATTATCGTACGTAGAAACCATATGAGTGGCGAGAATCATCAAACAACCTACGTCGTCGGCACGGCAGGTCACGTCGATCATGGCAAGTCGACGCTCGTCAGGGCGCTGACCGGTATCGACCCCGACCGACTCCGGGAAGAGAAAGATCGCCAGCTCACTATCGATCTTGGCTTTGCCTGGCTGGAGCTGCCCAACGGCACTGCCGTCAGCATCGTCGACGTTCCGGGCCACGAGCGATTCATTAAGAACATGCTCGCTGGTGTCGGGGGTATCGACGCCGCACTGCTCGTCATCGCTGCCGACGAAGGCCCAATGCCTCAGACCCGCGAGCATCTGGCGATCCTCGATCTGCTTGGCATATCGACCGGAATCATCGTCATCTCCAAGAGCGACCTCGTAGACCAGGACTGGCTCGATCTCGTCCAGGAGGAGACGCGCGAGTCCGTCGCCGGCACCACCTTTGCCGAACTCCCAATTATTCCCGTATCTGCCACCACCGGTGCTGGCCTGCCCGAACTGATCACGACACTCGAGCAGGTTCTAGCGGACGCGCCCCACCAGCGATTTGGTGGGCGTCCGCGGTTGCCACTCGATCGCGTCTTCAGCGTTGCTGGCTTCGGCACCGTCGTGACTGGGACGCTGCTAGGTTCGCAACTGGCTATCGGCGACGAAGTCGAGATCCTTCCCTCGGGTATTCGCGGCCGGGTGCGAGGTCTCCAAAGCCACGGTACATCGGTCGAGATCGCCCAGCCCGGCAGACGCACCGCCATCAACATCAGCGGCGTCGATCGCGATCAACTCACGCGTGGCGACGTCGTCGCTGCACCAGGCTGGCTCGAAACGACGTCGCTGCTGGATGCTCGCCTCAAACTCGTGGAAGCTGCTCCGCGCGCACTCAAGCAAAACGATGCAGTTGACTTCTTTATCGGCGCGGCTGAGCATCAGGCCAACGTGACACTCCTCGACGCCGAAAAGATTGAACCTGGCCACGAAGGCTGGGTACAGATGCGGTTCTCAGAGCCAGTCGTTGCCGTCGAAGGCGACCTCTTTATCATCCGTCAGGCATCACCGAGCCTCACCATCGGTGGCGGACAAGTCATCAACCCACATCCACGTCGTCACCGGCGATTCCGCGACACCGTCATTTCCGAGCTCGAGACTCGCGCAACCGGTACGCCAATAGACCGGATGGCGCAGCTCCTTACCGAAGCGCCAGCGAACATTCGCAGCCTAGCGGCAGAGCTCGAGATCCAACAAGATGAGGCGCTGGACATCGCTAAGGAACTCGTTGGATCTCACCGAGCAGTCTGGTTGCAGGCCGATGGCCAGGATCCCCGCCCTACAACGCCGCTCATCGACCGCATCCAATTTGACGAACTCAGCACCCGAATGCGTCAGCTGCTCGCTGATTTCCACGAGCGCTCGCCGCTGCGATTCGGCATGCCACGGCAAGAAACGCGCAGCCGCATCAGTCTCGACACCAGAATGTTCGAAGCATTGGTCGCGTCGCTGGCGTCTGCCGGTCAGATCGACGACCGCGGTGAAGTCCTGGCGCTCCACGGCCATGAGATCGCCCTGACATCCGACCAGGAGCAGCAGATCGACGCCTATTTGGCGCAACTCGACGCCACTCCCTACAGCCCACCGAGCCCCGAGGAGGTTGGCTTCGACACCGATTTACTTCCTGTTCTGGAGCATTGGGGGAAGATCATACGCCTGTCGGATAGCGTCATTTTCGCACCCGAGCATCTGGCGCACATGCGCGATCAGACACTGCAGATGATCGCCCAGCACGGAGAGATCACTTTGGCTCAGTTTCGAGATCACTTCGGCACCACCCGCAAGTATGCGCAGGCCGTCCTCGAACACTTCGATGCGCAGCGAGTGACCCGTCGTGTGGGCGACGTGAGAGTGAGTGTCCATGGCAGCTGACCCAATCTTCGTCTCCCCACACTACGACGATATCGCCCTGTCGGTCGGTGCGCTCGTATCGCTGCTCGCCGCGGATTCCTCGCCGGCCATCGCAACCGTATTCGCCGGAGCTCCCTCTGGGTCTGATTTCTCGGGGTTTGCCGAACGAATGCACGCTGAATGGGGGCTGAGCGGCGTGGAAGCCGTCGAAGCGCGACGCGCCGAAGATCGCTGCGCCTCGCGCGTGCTTGGCGAATCCGTCCGCGCGGTCTGGATGGACTGGCTCGATGCCATCTATCGCGACCACCGCTATGGATCAGATATCCAGCTATTTGATGCTCCGCTGGCCACCGACGCCGGTCTTGTGTCGGAGATTGCTGCCGCGATAGAGCAGCTAGGCGATGGCGAAATCTACATCCCGCTCGGCGTCGGCAACCATGTCGACCATCAGATCGTGTTCAAGGCTGGAAAAGAGCTCGCATCACGCAGTCGAGTCGTATTCGCCTATGCTGATCTCCCGTATGCGCTGGTGGAGGGTAGCCTTCAACGACGTCTGAGCAGCGTGGGAGGCCCACAACACATCGAGATCTCCGTCTCCCCAGCCGACGTCGATCGCAAGTGGCAAGCAATCCAGTGCTATCGATCGCAAGTCCCGTTCATTTTGAGAGATATATCGAACCCACGGTCCCGATTTGAGGAATTCATGATCGCAAGTCCCGGCAACGGGCTTGTCGAACGATTGTGGATTGTCGAATCGGATACTTGAGAGAATGGTAAGTCATGCCGGATGAAGAACGCATGGTTGTCCCCGAGCACATTCAACGAGCGATCCAGCGCTTCGCAGACGACCCTTGGACAATTCAAGTCGACGGTCCCGACGAGGGGTTGCCGGAAGAAGCGTTAGAAGTTCGCGAGATCGCTCGAACATTCGCACGCGAGCACGTCGCGCCGGTCGCGGCCGAGATCGACCGCGACAACGTCATCCCCGAGTCAATTTGGGAAGAACTCGGGCGACAAGGGTTGCTCGCGCTTGCAGTCCCCAAGGAATATGGTGGCCGCGGTTCGGTCCTGGCGGTCGTTATTGCAGCGGAAGAGATCTCGCGTGTCTCCGCCAGCGTCGGACTGATCGTTTGCGTGGGCTTGCTCGGTCCAACCGCGCTCATTCTGGCTGGTACGGAAGAGCAGAAGGCCGCCTGGCTGCCGAAGCTCGCTAGCGGGGAGTTCTCGTCGTTCTGCCTCACCGAACCCGGCGCAGGCACCGACGCTGCGGCCGTCCAGACATCCGTCTCCGAGGATGCTGATGGCTTCGTCCTCAACGGTCGCAAGCAATACATCACTGGCGCTGGAAGATCGATTCTCTACACCGTCTTCGCCCGCTCCGGCGAGGGTCGCTATGAGATGACTGCCATGCTGATGCCGTCCGATGCCGCGGGCTTTACGTTTGAAGGCCGCCATCCGTTCACTGGCATTCGTGGGATTCCGGTCGGTCAGCTCCACTTCGATGACGTGAGACTTCCCGACGAAGCACGACTCGGCGAAACAGGCCGTGGATTCCAGCTCGCACTGCAAACGCTGGATCGCGCACGACCAGCCATTGCTGCCCAGGCGCTCGGGTTGGCGCAAGGAGCGTTCGATGCAGCCATCGGCTACCTGGGAGAGCGTATCCAGTTCGATGCTCCACTCCTGGAACAAGATGTCATTCAGCGTCGACTCGCCCGGCATGCCGCCTCGATCGCGGCGGCTAGACAGCTGACCTACCACGCCGCGAAACTCGCTGATGCCGGCAGCCCGCACCTGAACGCAGCCGCTTCGATGGCCAAGCTTTTCTCCAGCGATCTGGCAATGGAGGTCGCTGTCGATGCTATGCAATTCTGGGGTGGCGCTGGCTACATGAAAGGCTCGCCAGTCGAGCGCATGTACCGCGACGCCAAGATCATGCAGATTTATGAGGGCACCAATGAGATCCAGGAGCTGGTCATCGCCCGTTCGCTCATGCGCAAGCATGCTGAAGTGACGGAGTAGGCGCCTATGCGCTGGGCCTTGCTGAAACTCATCCGTGGCTACCAGCGCTTCATCTCGCCCGGCTTGCCACCAAGCTGCCGGTTCTATCCCACCTGCTCCGAGTATGCCTACCAGGCTATCGAGACTCACGGCGTGCTCAAAGGTGGACTACTGGCAGCCTGGCGAGTCTTGCGCTGCAACCCGTTCAATCCCGGCGGTGTCGATCCAGTACCTGGCCGTGAACTTCCTTCCGAGCGCAATCAGCACCAGCATTGACGGCGTTGCTCGCATGCATATCTTCGGCTAGGCTGCCTCACAACGAAGTCAGAAGCCCGGAGAAATGGAAGGTCAAGACATGCCAGACCGAGTTCGGATTAATGCTCGGATGATCGTCGCCTATCAGGATGGCGAGCACAGGCTGCTTGAGAATGGCTGCCTCGTCATCGAGGGCAATCAGATCGTCCACGTCGGTCGTGACTGGGATGGAACAGCCGAGATTGTGATCGACGCCCCTGATCGCGTCATTACGCCGGGCTTCATCAATACCCATTCCCACCTGGCTGGCTCGCCACTCGATAAGTCCTACATCGAAGATGTAGGCAAGCGGCAATGGTCAATGAGCGGCCTAGTCGAAATGTTGCCAGCTCGTGGCGCAGCCATGGATGCCGATGCGCTCGAAGCCTGCGTCGATTACTCGATGGCCGAGCTGTTGCGCTCCGGCACCACCACCGTCATGGAGATCGGTGGCATCGGCGATTACACCGCCGAAGCGGTAGAAAAGGCCGGTCTGCGTGCCTACATCGCAAACGGCTACCGCTCCGGCCGCTGGTACACCGATGACGGCAAACAGGTGAAGTACGAATGGGATGAAGAGGCCGGTGAAACGGGCTTCAAGAAGGCCGTCGAATTCATCGAACGTATCGACGGGAAGGCCAATGGCCGCGTCAACGGCTTCCTCTCACCTGCCCAGGTTGACACGTGCACCGAAGAGCTGCTCAGGAAGAGCCGCGAAGCTTCAGACGAGATGGCTGTTCCGCTGGCGCTGCATGTCAGCCAGTCCGTGTTCGAATTCGATGCCATGGTTCAGCGCCACGGCCGCACTCCCGTCGAGTGGCTCAACGACATAGGCTTTCTCTCTGAGTGGAATATCCTCGGCCACGTCATCATTATCGCTGGCGGATCGTGGGCGCAATTTGCGGGCGACGACCTGAAATACCTCGCTGAGCACGGCGCATCGGTCGCCCACTGTGTTTGGGTCTTCGCTCGCCGCGGCATCGCCATGGAGTCGTTCCCGGAGTATCAACGTCGCGGGGTCAACATGACGCTCGGCACTGATACCAACCCTCAGTCGATGATCGAAGCGCTGCGCTGGACAGCCGTGCTCGGCAAGATCATGGACCGCCAGACCGAATCCGTCACCGGGCGCGATGTCTTCAACGCCGCAACGCTCAATGCCGCCAAGATGCTCCATCGCGACGATCTCGGCCGTATTTCCGCCGGAGCGAAGGCCGATTTGCTCTTCTGGGACGCCACGTCGACGAACATGGTCCCGCTACGTGATCCGATCCGCAACATCGTCTACAACGCGCACCGCGATGACTTGCGCGAGGTCATGATCGATGGTTCCTGGGTCGTGCGGGATGCCGAGGTGCTGAACGTCGACGAGCGTGAGGTGAACAAGCACCTGCAATATGCCGGCGAACGCATGTGGACAGAGATTGGTGATGGGGACTGGGCAAATCGCAGCGTCGACGAGCTTGCGCCGATGTCGCTCAAGCCCTTCAACGGTTAGGACGTAACAGCCAGCTCCCGGGCCTCGTTGATGGCGTCGCGGAGTCGCATTGCGGCTTCGCGGGCCTGCTCCTGAAAATCTGAGCCGGAGCTAGCGTAGGAAATCCCGCGGCTTGAGTTGACCAGTATGCCGTGGCCGTCTTCTCGGACCCCGGCTTGGACTGTTTTTTCAAGTTTGCCGCCCTGCGGTCCAACACCAGGGATCAGGATGTCAAGGTCCGGCGCAAACGTCCGGATTGACTTCAAGTCGTCTGGATAGGTCGCGCCTACCACCAATCCGATCTCGGCCTGGCTCTCGGCGTTCCACTCCGCAGCGCTTGCCGCGACGAATTCCGCGACCGTCTTGTCCTTGCCGTCGGTCTCTAGCCACTTCGATTGGAGAAATCCTGAACCCGGATTCGATGTCCGTGCTAGCAGGAAGACGCACTTGCCCGGGCGGCTGAAGAGCGGTTCGAGCCCATCTCGGCCCATGTATGGGTGAGCGGTGACCGCGTCAAAATCCCAGGCATCAAAGTACGCACGAGCGTAGCCTTCGCTCGTGACGTTGAAGTCACCCATCTTCGCATCAAGTAGCAGCGGAATTTCGTCCGGGACATCCTCCCGAAGCTGAATGAGCGCATCAAGCCCTGCCTGGCCATGCAGAAGGTAGAATCCAAGGTTAGGTTTGTAGCAGCAGGCGAGGTCGGCTGTTGCTTCGACAATGGCGCGGTTGAACTCCCGTATCTCACTTGCCTGCCCGTTAAATGGTTCAGGAAAGCGCTCGACCACTGGGTCGAGCCCGACGCAGAGCAGAGAATTGTTGGCATCTTGCGCCGAACGTAAGCGATCTGAAAAATTCGACAGCGCCATGCATTGTTCCCTTCTTGGGGAATGATCTCCTATTGCCGCCGCGTGGGGTGCTATCCTCGGATATGTGCCTGCGACCGTGTGGAATCATACACTGCAACTCGTAATGCAACGTGGGGGAGAATCTGGATTGACTCGTACAAAACCCGAACTTCCGACAGTGAACGACATCGTCCGTGCTCGCCAGGTCGTCAGTCAATATCTGGCGCCGACGCCCACTATTAACGCGCCAGGCTTGGCGCGTGAGATCGGCGCTCGTGAAGTCGTCTTGAAGTGCGAAAATATGCAACCTATCGGCGCATTTAAGGTCCGTGGCGGCATTAACCTCATCAGCCAGCTGAGTGACGATGAGCACAGTCGCGGTGTCGTCAGCGCTTCAACCGGCAACCACGCACAATCAGTCGCGTATGCCGCGCGAGAGTTCGGAGTCAAGGCGGTCATCTTCGTTCCAGAAGTCCACAACGTCGGGAAAGTCGACGCGACTCGTGCGCTCGGAGCCGAGATCGTCGCGACTGGAAAGGACTTTGACGAGGCAAACCAAGCTGCCCAGGAGTACGCCGCAGAGCGCCAAATGCGATATATTCACCCGGCTAACGAGCCGCTGCTGGTGGCTGGAGTTGGCACCTATGCGCTTGAGCTTGTTGAGGCGGCCCCGGCGCTCGATGTCGTGATTGTTCCCGTTGGCGCCGGATCGGGAGTCTGCGGCACAGGCCTGGTCTTCAAGGCGCTGAGTCCCCAGACGCGCATCATCGGTGTCCAGACCAAGAACATGCCCGCTGCTCACGATTCGTTTCACAAACGCGAGCTTGTCGCTTATGATGACGGACATACTTGGGCAGAAGGTCTGGCGACCCGCGTGGCGTTTGAGACACCGTTTCACCTCATGCAAGAGGTCGTCGACGATTTCGTACTCGTGGGGGAGAACGAGATGCGTCAGGCAATGATCCGGCTGATGGAGACGGCGCATATTGTGGCCGAGGGGGCTGGCGCAGCAAGTACTGCCGCAGCCTTCAACCTCGCGGATGATCTACACGATAAGCGTGTTGGACTCATCGTCAGCGGTGGCAATGTGACGGAAGACACACTTCGCGCGGCGTTTTGTGATGCTGAGCCCTGGTCTTGATATTGTTGCAGACTGCACGACCGTGCTTGAGGTTCGGGATTGAGTAATGGTGGAAATCTTCAGCCGGATGCTGCGCCGGCATCGAGGGATTACCGGCAATCCGATCTACCGGCTGGCCGTAAATGTCGCCACCGGTCACATGTCGTGGGAGCAGGCGCTCGCGCAGGCGCAGTCCTACCGTGTTGCAGCCCAACTATCTGACGGAGATCTGCTCGATCTTGATCGTCAGGCCGATTTCGAAGCCCAGACAAACATGCAATTCGGTCTCCTGCTCGAACGCCTCACAGTTGCTGCCGCTCGTACCAAAGGCTTCGAGAAGGTCTACGTCGACTTGGCGCTCAATCTCGTTGAAATGCTGGAGCGTGCCCGCCTGGAAGATGAGCGCGACTACTATTTGAACGAAGCACTCCAGGCATCTCGCCGAGTCGCCTACCAAACCGGCTACCGACGGGTCCTCAATCGCATGGCGCGCTATGCCTCACTCGAACACAACGACGCCGATGCCCGCCGGTATTTGGCGGAGCAGCTCGCCGTCGGCCGCGAAGATGCCGATACACGCGAAGACGTCGATACCGCGATCCTTATCGCCGATATGGCGCTGATGGATGGCGAGCGCACCACGGCGCACGATCTCTATCAGCGAGCGTCACGATCCGGACGGCGGCTTGGCTATGACACTGCCGTCGTTTCTGCGCTACTGAATCAGGCGCAACTGGTTTTAGAGAATGGTGATGCTGACAGCGCCGAGCGTCTGCTGCGCGAGGCTGTCGACGTTGCAGGCCGAACCTCCAACGTGCGCTTGCAGGCTCGCGTTGCGCAGCGACTCGGTGAGCTCAAGCTTTCAACCGGTGACGCAGAGAACGCCATCGAGCATCTCGAAGCCGCACTGCTCCAGGCAGAGCGTGACGATGATCTGGCGGCGCGGTCTGCGGCAACGCAGGGACTCGCCGCTGCACAGCGCGACACCGGCCGCCGTACCGAGGCCATTGCCAGCTACCAGTCGCTCATTGATCTTGAGCTGCAGGTAGGGAACAGACGTCAGGCCGGCCTGGCGCTGACCGAGCAAGCGAGCCTCATGTTGGAGACCGGTCGTTACGACGAAGCGCTCGATACGCTTGCTCAGGCCCGCGAGATGGCGCAGGGCAGCGACGACGCGGCCATGTCGATGATGGTGCACGGTCTGCTCGGAACGGTGCTGCTGGCCAAGCGGGATTATCGTGGTGCGCTCGAAGCATTCGATATCGCTGTCATGGAGGCACGCGAGTGCGAGGACGTCGAGAGTGAGGTCCGCTGGCTACTAGGCGCATCCGAAGCGATGCTGCGCTTTAGCGGTCCCGCCGAAGCACGGCCACTTGTTGATCGTGTCCGTCGCCTCTCCCGCCGCCTTGGCAATCTCTCGCTTGAAGCTCAGGCTGAAGGGCTGCACGGCCAAATTGCCCTGGTCGACGATCGGCCTGGTGATGCTATGCGCGCCTATAGCCTTGCCGATCGCATGGCGCGAGAGGCGGGCAACGGGGTGCTGAGTCTCCAATACCTGCCGATCCTCGCTCGGCTTGCCATTCAGGATGAAGACATTGAGCGTGCGACCGTCCACCTGGAGCAACTGGAAGAAGAAGCCGCCGCTGTTGACGACATCGTCTCGCGCTGCCGCGTGTATGGACAGGTCGCCAGTATCTATAGCCGCCTCGGGAACACCGAGAAAGCCATTGTCAATTACCGCAACGCGGAATCAGCCGCGACTGAGGTCGGCGACCAGCGGCTACTGCTCAATGCCGTCAAGGGGCTCGCCGTCGCTCTTGATACCGCCAACCAGAGCCTCCAGGCCCTGGGCGTTTACCGCCAAGCGCTGGATATCGCCCAGCAATTGCACGATAGAACGGCGATTGCCCGGCTCTCATTCAACGCGGGCGGTCTTCTGATGGACCTCCAGCGTGACGACGAAGCCAGATCTTATTTCCTTCGCGCGCGCGATGCCGCGGAATCGATCGGTGAGTATGAGCTGGCCGATCGTTCGAATGATCTCCTCGGCCGCATTGCGCCTCCGGGAGCCTCGGGCTTCGACATCCAGGATGATATGCCACTGGATGAATCTCCCGCGCCACTGCGTGATAGGGACCGCTAATCCAGGTTGATCCATCTCCCTAAATATAGATCAATATTATTCATTGTTGCTTTAATCAATCCCATCCCCCTTGACGTGAACGGACGGGCAAAGCAGACTCGGAAGTAGGCCGTCCGGGTACGAATGTCGGCGCGAGACCGTGGAAGCGACTTCGTGACGACATGTTGCACATTCGGTGGGTGGGATACGTGGGATTCCCATGCCACAACGTCACTTCGGATTCGTCTTGCGGGGAATCGCGTCTAGCGCAGATCGGGTGAGCTCCACCTTCGTAGGATCCATCGTTACGAGGTACGTGCAGATTGGCTGCCGCTAATCGCGTGCACGAGGTGAAGCTGGCCACGACGGATTAAGGGAGAGATGGAGATCGTCTTTGGCGTCATCCTGAGTCTCACCGCAGCCGTGGTGGGGGTCTGGCAGATCAGCACTCGGGAACGCGACCGGCCAATTCATGGCCCGAAGGACGACGGAACCCTGGGTATACCGCATCTGCAACGCTGGTCGATGCCAAGCCGGCAACCCCGTCTCGGTAGTCTGCGTCGTAACATGCCCTTCATCGACCTCAATCGCATCGTCGTACTCGGCGTCGCGCTACTGATCGGCGCAGCGTTGGTACTCGGCGGTGTGTTTGCCTGGGATACCTGGCAGGAGCACCGCACACCGGACCTCGCGAACCAGCTTGACGAAGTCGCGAGCATGCACGCGACAGCGACCTCCTTTACCGACACGGCCCATCGCTACGAAGCGCTCAACCAGGCGCTGACAGCGGCCAATGCGTTGATTGCGGAGCAAGGTGAGGGGCCGATCGATCAGGTCTACTTTGAGCGCCGGGACGCGATTCAGGCCGATCTCGACCAGCTCGCACACGCGGTGCGCATCACCGCCCTGCAGCCCATCGGCGCAATTCCCCAACCTGCCGCAGGCACCAACTCACGCCTCATCATGGCCGGCGGGAGGCTGTTTCTGCT
>CAYNTE010000002.1:39793-48503 GCA_964399615.1 uncultured Thermomicrobiales bacterium | reverse complement strand
CAGGCGCTGCGTAAGTTGACCGGCGCAATCTCGCGCTCCAAGACATCGGTCATCTTCATCAACCAGCTACGCCACAAGATCGGCGTCATGTTCGGCAGCCCCGAGACGACCAGCGGTGGTAACGCACTGAAGTTCTACGCCTCGGTCCGGCTCGATATCCGCCGCATCGAGCAGCTCAAGCAGAGCACCGACGTCGTCGGCAATCGGGTCCGCGTGCGCGTCGTCAAGAACAAGGTCGCCCCGCCCTTCCGGACCGCTGAGTTCGACATTATGTACAACAAGGGTATCTCGAAGTCGGGCAGCCTCCTCGATATTGGTGTCGATATGGGCCTGATCCAGAAGAGCGGTTCGTGGTTCTCGATGGGCGAGGAGCGGCTCGGACAGGGTCGCGAGAACGCCAAGGAGTTCCTGGAAAACAATCCTGATCTCCTGAATGAGATCGAAGGCGGCATCCGCCGCATGTCTCCGGAGCTTGCTGGCCGCTATGCCGATGAGAGTGTCGACGAGGTCATTGAAGAAGGCGTTGCCGACGAGGATTAAAAGATCCTCACCCAGCGTCAGAGGTTGCAAGGGGCGGTCGCATTGACCGCCCCTTTGTTAGTTTTGTCCGAGAGAGTCAAGCGCCACTCTGTTGAACGCCTCAGGTTGCTCCAGAGGGGGCAGGTGCGCCGCATCCGACATCACAGTCATTCGCGCTCCCGCAACGCTGTCCACGAGCTGCTGAGCGTTGCGCAGGATGTCAGGTCGCTCATGCTCACCAACGACGACGGTCACCGGACACGTAATCTCAGCTAAGCGGTCAATCGCAGGGCGCTCCGACTCTTGCACCAGGTTGTCATCCCAGGGTCGCTCATAGATCCTGCGCTGCATCGCAAACACCAGATCTCGTACTTCGACCGGAACCTCCTCAAGCGATCGCCTCACACCACCGAGCCATAGATCCATCTCGATTTCAATGACTCGCTCCAGGTTGCCATTCTTATGCGCCTGCTCCATGGCCTCCCAACCTGCAATCAGATCCGGATCCTCCCACTTCGCGCCGCTGATCGCCGGGCCAGCGAGGATCAACGATAGGACGCGGTCTGGGTGCTCAAGCGAGAAATCCAGGGCAACCCTTGCACCGAACGACGCAGCTACGAGATGCGCCCGCTCGATACCGGACTCCGTCATCACGGTCAGCAGATCGCGCACATAGGAGAAGGGCTGCTCTGGCAGAGATGATTGACCATATCCACGCAGATCGAAGCGCAATGTCTGGAACTGCTCCAAAAAGGCCGCCATCTGCCCCTCCCACATCCTGGAGTCGGCGATACCAGCATGTACGAAGAGCAGTGCATCGCCCTCACCTGCGCTCCTCGTCGCAAGGTAACCTCCGTCTACTGCAATTCGGGTGAATTGCTCTGGCATGTGCGCGCCTCCTCAACCGGGAGCCAAATAAAAACCGGACGGCTGGCAACAGCCGTCCGGTGTCGATTCACTTCTCTGACATGCTGCTAATGCGGGCTAATTACTCACGCGGCGCGCCGTGTAGTAGCGCGAGCCCCAGTAGTCATCCCACATGTAGCTAACCGTCACACCCGTGTTCTCGCTGCCGGCATGGACGAACTGACCGTCGCCGATGTAG
The DNA here is from genome assembly GCA_964399615.1 of uncultured Thermomicrobiales bacterium. Lineage (GTDB taxonomy): Bacteria > Chloroflexota > Chloroflexia > Thermomicrobiales > CFX8 > CAYNTE01. Next base: position 46,879 of record CAYNTE010000002.1, on the reverse strand, counting down.
ATGCCGACGTGCGAGAGTCCCCATTTGTAGGTATTGGCGAAGAAGACGAGATCGCCGACCTGCAGGTTGGATGAGTCAACGTACTGGCCCGAGGAGACCTGCGCATCCATACCGCGCGGGAACTCATAGCCGAGCACCTGATTCATCACGTAGTAGACGAATCCCGAGCAATCGAAGCCAGAAGGTGTCGTGCCACCCCAGACATACGGCAGCCCGATGTACTGCATCGCCTCGTTGACGATCGAGTCACCAAGGGTGTTCGATGTCGCGGCGACGGGTTCCGCTGCTGCGGCCTCGGAAGAGCTGCTGGCGTCGGCTGGTGGGTCGACATAGGTCAGGAATCCACCATGGACCCAGCCTGTCGAACCGTTGACCTCGATCTGGAACCACGGTGCGCTATCACCGCCCCAGACCGGACCATCAACGACCCAGACGATCGTGCCAGCCGAGATCGTCGTCAAGACGCCGGAGCCGTAGCCATATTCGTAGCGAACATTCAGGCCCGAACCAGCAGTGTTGTCGACCTGGGCATATGCGCCAGACCAGACATCGAGTTCGCCTCCACCGCTGGATTCTGAACTCGTCGATTGCGTCGAGGCTGTGGCAACTGGCTCACTGCCAAGGTAGTAGGCGGCAGCATAGCCGACGATGCCCTGGAACTCGACATTCCACCACTCGGTGCCATCGGCGCCGTAGATGCCGGACGCATAGACTGTCACGCTTGCGCCCTCGTCCATCACTGTCAACGTGGTGCTGTCGTAGGATGCTGCGTCACGCAAGCGCAGCCCGCCGCCACCGGTATTGATGACATAGGCCGTCCACGCGTCCGCAACTTGCTGGACCTGTGCGCCATCACTCCCACTCGTGCCATACCAGGCGACGAATGAATCCACGACCCAGCCCTGTGTGCCCTGATAGTCAATCAGCGTCCAGGGTGTGCCGCTGGCATCCCACTCTGGCCCAGCGATGATGCTGACCTGGGTGCCCTCGTGGAGCGTTGTAATGACACCGGAATCTGCGGATGCGGAGGCGCGCACATTCACGCCGTCTCCGCCTGTATAAGCGATCTCACCGGGGATGGTGCTACCCCCGTCACCGGCGACGCCTGGGAGTGCCAGATAATCGGCAATCACCCATCCTTCGACATCACCAGAACCAACGTAATACCAATATGAACCGTCATTGGCCTGCACCGGGCCATCGAAGACAACAACTTCTACACCTGCGCCGAGGGCGGTGATGACATTCCCATTGAAGCCAGCTGCATCACGGACATTCACCCCGTCGCCATTGGTATATGCGACTTGTGCTGCGTCTCCAACAACCAGATTCAGATCTGCGAGTGTCGGTACTGCAACAGCGGTGCTCGCGATGAGCGCGACTAGGATCGCCATCAACGCACGGCTACGCCGAATGCGATGCAAGGTTTTCCCCTTCATCCTCTCACCCAAACAGCTGCGAGGCCCCTGTGTTGCCGTCTCCTGCGTTCCCACTTCGCAGTTCAGACGGGTCGATTCCTCGCCAAGTCCAGCTACTCCACAATCAATGCAGCTTTGAGCTGGTTGTGCTGTTTAAGTTCCCTCAACAACTGTACTGTCAACATTCACCTCCGCAGCGCTGCGGCCCCACCTGAATGTTGCAGTCCTTCTCGATGCTCTGCATCGACCAGATGTCCGGCTTGTTCCCTGTACACGTCTTGATGCGTGCCGGACTCTTGGTGGTTGTTTCCGTCCTCTTGAAACCAAGCACTTGGGGGTCGAACCCACATTCAAACCCCACTTTTGGTTTCCATCACCCAGGACATCGTCGTCTCAGGACGCTCGGACGATAACACAGCCCTCTTGGGGGTGTCAAACAGGCAATTCGCCTGCATTCCGAGCAAGTTTGAGCCTTACACGTCGCTTCGCTCGAAGTCCCGCAACCGTTTCAGCAGTCGCGGCCACGCGATCCCGACTATCAAGCCCACAAACGCGCCTACAGCGATCAACGCCCCGGCATAAATGATCACGTGAACGAGTCCGGCAACTGCCTGGCCAGCCACCCGATCAGTTGCAATTTCCACAATCGCAAGGAACGTCCAGCCAACCTGAACAAGCAGGACTCCCATCGCCAGCTGCACCACGACACGCCAGACTCCGACGCCATGCCGCAAGACGAGCGCAATCCCAAGCCCCAGCGCGATCCCAATAAACGGCATCGCTACCCAGGTCACGATAAAGATGATGTCGGAGAACGGTATCCAGCCAGCCGCCGATACGAAATGCAATACGATGCTGACCAGCAACGACCAGCGCGAGATCTCCCGCATCTTTACCGGGTCGACGTGCAATAGCCCACCGGATCCTGGATTGTTCGCTGGGTCATATGACATAGGAACTTGCATGCACCCCGGTATCGCGAACGTCGATTCCAGCCTGGCGCAAGTGATCCTTCGCCTCACCGATCGTCACGTCTCCGAAATGGAAGATCGAAGCCGCCAGAACTGCGTGAGCACCAGCCCGGAAGCCATCGACCAGGTGATCGAGCTGGCCTGCCCCGCCGGAGGCGATCACTGGCACGCTCACGGCCTGACTTATCTGCTCGATCAACTCGAGATCGTAGCCCTCGCGCGTGCCATCGGCGTCGATGCTGTTGAGCAGGATCTCGCCAGCTCCCAGTTCAACCGCTCTGCGACACCACTCCACCGCGTCCATGCCAGTTCCGCGACGACCACCATGCGTTGTAACTTCCCAGCCCTCGCCGCTCCGCCGGGCGTCGATCGAGAGGACGATGCACTGGCTACCGAATCGAGCCGAACCCTCAGAGATCAGCTCCGGTCGCTTGACTGCCGCCGAGTTCATCGAGACTTTGTCGGCGCCAGCCCGCAACATGGCGTACATGTCATCGGTGCTGCGAATTCCGCCGCCAACCGTAAGCGGGATAAAGACCTGCTCTGCCGTCTTCTCAACGACATCGATCATCGTTTTGCGGCCGTCACTCGTCGCGGTGATATCAAGGAAGATGATCTCGTCGGCTCCAGCTTCGGCGTATGCCTTGGCCAGCTCCACGGGATCGCCTGCATCGCGTAAATTCGTGAACTGGATGCCCTTCACCACACGGCCATCGGTCACATCGAGGCACGGGATGATGCGTCGCAACAGGGTCATCGCCCTTCGTCCCCCTTGTCGGTTTCTTGATCACCAGAGCTCCGCTCCGGTAGCAATTCAGACTCAATCGAGCGGCGTTGATCGACCACCTGCTCAAGCTCGCCTTGGATCTGCTCCAGGCGGCGTCGCGTCCGCATCTCATGCAGATGCCAGACCTCGCGTCGCAAGCGCAGATCAGCATCAACGAGCTCGTCCAGGCGCATGTCAATCACATTGAAGCGGTAACTCAGCTCGCGATTGCGGTCGCCAAGCTCATCGATCCGCTGCGTCACACGCTCGTAATAGGCCTCGATCGATTGCCGGACATCACGGATGTTCGTATCCATCTGCACCCGTGTCTCGTCAATTCGCTCACTCTGGATCTCATCGCGCTCGACATGTGCCAGGTATGCGCGCTCGATGTCGTCTTGCATCTGTTTGCCGATGCCACGCAGATCCTCCAGCGCCGGATCGATGTGCTCTATCGAGCGCCGGGTGTCGTCAATCATTGCCTCAAGCTGCTCGAACCTCGGCCGGATATCACCGAGACGCTCGTCGATTCTCTCGATCTCGCGCGCCAGCTCGGCCAACCGTCTGCGGCTCTCCTGCTCAACGATATGCACGGCATCGTCGGTCTTGATCAGATCGCGCTGAGTTTGGGCATGGTTCGTGCGCACCGTTTCCAGCGCATCACGCAGTGTCCTGAAGGCTTCGGCGTTGCGGTCGGCGTGCGCTGCGACATCGTCGATGATCGTTTCCAGCTCCTGAAATCGTCGCAAGACATCCTGATCATCGTCGCGCTCACGTCGCATCGATTCCAGAATCTCCGAGACATGCGACTGGAGCGCCCGTATTGGACGTTGCGACTCGTCGATACGCGAATCCAGCGCCGTGATCTGCTCACGCACTCGCGCATCGTCCATCTGGCGCGCTTGTGCGCTCTGCGTAGCTTCGTGGTGATGGTTCTCGACCAGTGTCCTCAGCTCAGCCAGGCCAATTTCGTAGCTCTTGGCGTGCTCATCAGATCGGGTCTGCCGGCTCACGACCTCTCGCACCAGCGATCGCAGTTCATCTATCTGGGATTGGAGGCTGGATGAGCGCGCCTCATCCTGCCGGCGACGCTCATCCTCACGGATCGAGTTGCGCAGGTCATTTCGGGAGTTCATCTGGACGCCTCCGTCCGTTACTGACGACGCCACTCCGACCATTGGTGGGACTCAAGCTGGATCGTTCCCTCGTAGAGTGCCTTGCCGACGATGACCGCCTCCACGCCGGATAGTTCGGCCAGCTGATCCAGATCGCTGGTCCGAGCGACTCCGCCCGAGGCTATCACCTGCAAACCGCTGCTGGCCATCGCAGCTGTGGCCTCGAAATTCGGCGACGTCAACGTCCCGTCCCGCTCGACATCGGTATAGACGATACGCTCAACGCCGTTCGCCGCCATCTCGCGTGCCAGGTCAAGCGCACTCCGGTCGCTGGTTTGCTCCCAGCCGTGGGTCGCCACCTTCCCGCCGCGGGCATCAATCCCGACCACGACACGCTCGCTCCCATAGAGCTCGATGAGCTCACGAACGATCTCCGGATGCTCCAGCGCGGCGGTGCCGATGATGACGCGCCGGACACCAGCATCGAGCAGCTCGCTAGCATGCTCAACGCTTCGAATACCACCACCCACCTGAATCTCGCACTCGACTGCGTCCCGAATCGACCGGATCACGCCGATCTGCTGTGGCCCGCCGTGACGTGCGCCGTCGAGATCCACCACGTGCAGCCATCCTGACCCAGCATCGACCCAGCGCTGAGCAACCGCTACTGGATCATCATCAAAGACGGTCTCGCGTGCAAAGTCACCCTGCACCAATCGCACACAGCGCCCACCGCGCAAATCTATGGCTGGAATAACGATCACTTGCCAGCCTCCACCAGTGCGGTGCGCTTCTGCTCAACTCCCCCCGCAGCAGTGATCGCCACAAAATTCTGAAGCAGTCGCAACCCCCAACGTCCACTCTTTTCGGGATGGAACTGGACGCCCATCACGTTGCCGGCGCCCAGCGACGAGGCGAAATTCAGGCCGTAATCCGTCGTCGCCAGCGCAGCATCTTCGTGTTCAGGTACGCAGTAGTAGGAGTGTGCGAAGTAAAACGCCGCCCCATCAGGGATGCCGTCGTACAGTGGATGATCAGCGCTTGTCTGCTGCACCTCATTCCAGCCCATGTGCGGGACCGGCAAATCGCCCCCGAACAGCTTGACGCGCCCAGCAACCAGATCGAGGCACGGCTGCCCGCCATCCTCCTCGCTCATCGTCATCAACGCCTGCATTCCCATACAGATGCCGAGAAATGGCCGGCCAGCGTTGACAACCTCGACAACCGGATCGATGAGATCACGGGCCGCCAGGTTGTCCATCGTATCGCGCGCGGCCCCGACACCCGGCAGCACGACGCCATCGGCCTGCAGGATCTCGTGATGATCGGTCGTAAGCTTGCACTCAGCTCCGACTGCCCGGAGCGCTTGCTCGACACTTCGAACGTTGCCTGCGCCATAGTCAACGATAGCGATCATCGCAACTCATCCCGATTCATATACATCATCCAGCGCTCCAATGACTGCGGCGACACTCGCGCCAAGAGCCGTTCGATTGTATCCACCTTCGAGCAACAGCACGAGCCGGCCTTGGCAATGTGTCCGCGCGAACGCCGCAACCTGGGTCGCAAATCGCGCAAAATCGTCCTCGTCCAGCCGCATGAGGGCGAGCGGGTCATCAACATGCGCATCAAATCCCGCAGATACGAGCAAGAGATCCGGTGCGAACGCTTCCAGAGCAGGCAGGGCGATCTCATCCATCACACGCTGGTAGTGTTCGCCACCGCTTCCTGGCGGAAGTGGGATGTTGATCGTCACCCCCTCCCCGTCGTCGCCGCCACGCTCCCCGGCAGCGCCGGTGCCCGGATAGTGCGGGTATTGATGCAACGAGATAAACAACACGTCCGGGTCCGACCAAAAGACGGCTTGGGTGCCATTGCCGTGGTGGACATCCCAATCGAGGATCGCGATCCGCTCGACCTCCGGGTCGACCTGCTGGGCATGACGGGCCGCGATGGCGACGTTGTTGAAGATGCAGAAGCCCATCCCACGTGCTGGCTCGGCGTGGTGCCCCGGTGGACGCACGAGGGCAAACACCGGCGATGTCCCATCGAGAGCCAGATCCACGGCCTGCGTCGCCGCACCCGCCGCGAGCAAGGCGACATCGAACGAAGCTGCCGACACGTGAGTATCTGGGTCGAGCCAGCCGCCACCGCTCTCGGCCAGCGCTTCCACACGCGCGATATATTGCTCCGGGTGGACTGCCAATACTTGATCCCGTGTGGCGGGAGATGGTTCGATGATCTGATGTGTCAGGAACATGCCACGCTCGCGGAGTTCCTGACGGATGGCATCAATGCGAGCCGGGTTCTCTGGATGGTCGCCGGTGGCATGATCGCGAAATCGTTCGGACCAGATCAGGATCGTCGCCGGGTCGCTCATCAGCGCCGCCTCTCAGCTAGTCACGCTGCCAGATCGTGCGTGTCCCTTCGCCGCGAATGATGGACCGGACAAGCTGACGCTCAAATGCGCCCAACTCATTCAGCACCTTACGACATTGAGCTATCCCCTGATCTCCGCCAGCCACGGCGCAGCGTCGCAGGAGTGCTTCCTCAACACCAACCTCGCTGAGCGTCGCGGTGGACGATGGCCACGGCACCAACCGCAGCTCGTCTGGAAGTGGGAGCGATGGCCTGGCGGCTTCGAGCCACTCGATGCGCTGCCTCGGTCCACCTGCCATGTCATCCAGCGCAATCAGCGGACCTTCTTCACTCGGGCGCAAATCGAAGATCAACGTCTTCGCGAGCCGGGGGAAGAAGATACAGAACACCTCGCTCGTGTCGATCAGCATGATCAGTTGGTGATAGAGGTCTTCTTC
>CAYNTE010000002.1:38616-39693 GCA_964399615.1 uncultured Thermomicrobiales bacterium | reverse complement strand
ACGTGGCCACTCTCTTCCGCCAGGATCTCGTCGTTGGGGAATGCCTCGAGTAGTCCGTTCAGAATGAGCGCTTCACTCGCCTTGTCGACATCGGTGACAAGATCACCCACGCCCTTGTGCTCGATAGTCATCGCGCCAGTCGAGCGTTCAAGTTGCAGTTCGCCGGCCTGCCGGGCGAGTTGTTCCGCGATCTCGCGCTCACGTTCCCAGGTTCGTTGTTCAGACACGCGCCCGCCTCTCAATCAATTGCACGCCCGGCGTCTCGCTGAGTGGCAGCTGCGCCTTGGCATCGAGACTCCAGCCAGCCGAGCCACCTCTACGCAGTACCTGATAGGCAGCAGCACCGATCATTGCGCCGTTGTCCGTGCAATATTCGAGCGCCGGTACCCGCAGGGGAATCTTCAATTGCCGGGCCAGACGCGTTCGTAGCAACCGGTTCGCCGCCACGCCACCAGCCAGCAAAACGCTGGCAGCGTGCTGCTGTTGCGCAGCCTGGACCGTCTTAGTCACGAGAACATCGACGATCGCATCCTGGTACGAAGCCGCGAGATCAGCCACAGGCATGTTTGGGTTGTACTCTGGCGGACGGTGCTCCGGGAATGGCGCTGGGTCTGGCGCGGGCTGGCCGCGGCGGGGTGGCTGAATCTTGCGATATTGATCACATTCACGCAGCAACGCCGTCTTCAGACCTGAGAACGAGAAATCGTAGGTATCACCGAGCCAGGCACGCGGGAATTCGACGACTGGCCTGCCATCCTCAGCCGCGTGCTGAATTGCCGGGCCACCGGGATACCCAAGCCCCAGGATACGCGCGCCCTTGTCGAACGCCTCGCCCGCGGCATCGTCCAGTGTCCGACCCAACACCTCGTATACACCTGGCCGCTGAACCAGCAGCAGCTCGGTGTGCCCGCCCGAGACGATCAGACAAACCGCAGGGAACGGAGGCTCTTCAATCTCTTCCTCGTCCTCCCGAGCCAGCCAATTCGAGTAGATGTGTCCCTCAATATGATTGACGGGGATCAGTGGCTTCTTCCAGGCGTAGGCAAGTGTCTTGGCGAAATTCACGCCAACCAGCAA
>CAYNTE010000002.1:0-38516 GCA_964399615.1 uncultured Thermomicrobiales bacterium | reverse complement strand
GTTTCGATGGCCAGGATGTTCACGGCAGGCTCCTTCAACGCAATGATTCAATGGTGCCAGGTTCCAGCGTTTCTCCCAGCCGCTCGACCAATTCACGCCGCAAGCGCTGGAACGTTTTCACCCACTCAGGCTCACGTACCGATGGCGACCACATGATGTACGCATCCTCGCCATTGTCGCTGTAGTAGTGCCGGCGCAGCCCCTGATTCGTGAAACCATACTTGCGATAGAGCGATTGGGCCGACTCGTTCGAGACCCGCACTTCCAGCGTCACCATCTCCGCGCCGCGCTTGATCGCTGCCACGAAGAGATGGGCCAGAATCAGCTCGCCGAGACCATGTCCCCGATAGCCGGGATGCACACCAATGGTCGTGACATGGGCTTCATCGAAGACAATCCACATGCCTGCAAACCCGATGATCGGATCGCTATCCATCTCACGCTCTTCGCGCCGCGGGAACGGCAAGATCCGCGCGTGCCATGGCCGGTCGTCCGCATCTTCCGTTTGCTCAGAAGGTTGAGCGCTATCGCGTCGCTCGCGCAAGACGACATAGTAGTTACTCGATGGCTTGCGCAGTTCGCGGCGGTAGGCAGATTGCGGCCAGGGGTTCGTGAAGCACAAACGCTCGACGCGTGAGACTTCCGGTACATCTTCCTGCCGCATCGGCTCTATGTAAAAACTCACCGCGAACGCTTTCCAGACCGCTGTTGCTGAGGGCGCGAGTGAATATAGACCGGCTGCAGACTGACCAGATCGTCGGCATCATTGGCACGCCAGCGTGGTATCGCGAGATCGATCAGGCTGCTGGCCCGCCGTCGCCGCAGGGCCGGGTTGACAGCCACGACGCACGCGTTGGTCGCCAGCTCGTCCGCAAGCGCTTCGGGAAGGTCGCCGGCCAGAATCGTCGGCTCGATCAAGCCATCCGCCAGATCAGGTCGCAACCGGTGCTCCAGTTCGCCGCGCGCAACCAGCACGTCACCCCGCAGCTCGAAATCGCCAACAACCACTCGCTCGCGCCCGGCGTCGACGAAGGCACGGACCGGGAAGCCGAGCCCCTCGAACGACCGTGCCGCGGCTTCGAGCGTGCCGACGCCAAATATCGGGATAGCGTGGGCAAACGCGAGACTCTTGGCAACGCTGAGACCCACGCGCAAGGCGTTGAACGAGCCGGGGCCGATCGCAACCGCCACCGCACCCAGATCCTCGGTACTGATTCCAGCCAGACGCAGTTGCGCATCAACTTGCCCCAGCAACGTCGCGGTTTGGTTGCGGCCAGCTGTCCAAACCAGCTCGGTGCAAGCTTCCGCCGGGTCATCGGCAGATAGTAGGGCGATCGAGGCGGTCAGCGCAGAGGTATCAATTGCGAGCATCCAGCCTTGAGGGTAGTTCTCAGCCACGCGCGCCCCCAACTTCACCTCGCAGATTCGCGACCAGATCCTGATAGTCATCACCACTTGGCGCGACGCGCACCCGGCGCTTCGACTCAGCGATTCGCTCAAGATCCACCATCAGATACCGCTCCGGTATCGCAACGGCCGCCCTCTCGGGCCACTCAATCACGACGATACCGCCGGGATCGCTCAAGTAGTCGTCGAATCCAATGCTCTCCAGATCGTCGTCCGTTCCTGCCAGACGGTAGAGGTCAATATGATAGAAGCGTACCGGATCGCCTGTGCCCAGCTGCCCCTGGTGTTCCATGACAATCGTGAACGTTGGGCTTACGATATCGGCCCGAACTCCCAGTCCGCGCCCGATGCCTTGAATCAGCGTCGTCTTCCCCGACCCAAGCTGTCCCCCGACCAGCACCAGATCTCCACACGCAAGCTGGCGACCAAGCAATTGCCCGAATCTGCGTGTTTGGTCGGGGCTGTGCGAAATAAAGTCGAGGGCGGCTCGCGGCGCGGCGCTCACGTATTCTCCTTCAGCAGATTTAGCCGAATTCGCCGGTATTGATCTTAACCCAGCGTGCGGGAAGATTCCGGATCGGCTATGCAGACGTGACGCGGGACTATGGGGCGCTGAAGTGCGTGTGCGCTCCAGGCTCGATGTCGATGGTCTTGCGGTCGGTCTGGATCATCTGGATTGGCGATCCAGAATCGCGCCACGCCTCAATCGTCCCGATCTCAATCGCAGGTGGACAGCCAAAGCGAGCGAAAGTCCGCTGGACATGGTCGAACGTCTCACGCGGACAGGTGAAGAGCAATTCGAAATCCTCGCCGCCACGCAACGCCAGGTCAAACCAGTCATCAAAATTACGCCGCACAGCATGCGGGATCGGAAGCTTCTCAAAATCTAGCTTGGCGCTGTATCCACTTTGCTGCAGGATATGATCGAGATCACCCAGCAAGCCATCCGAGATATCCATCCCGCAGCGCACACCTGCCCAGCGAAGCAACAGGCCCTGGAAGACGCGCGGCGTGGGCCGGCGATGCGCCTCCATCATCCGCGGCGCTCCGTCCCGGCTAAGATTGCCCTCTTCCAGGATGCGCGCGCCGCCCGCAGCAAGTCCCAGCGGACCAGTAACCGCGATGACATCGCCTAGATCCGCTGCATCACGTTGCAGCGCTGGCTTGCGAGGATTGAGGTCGCCGATAACCGTGACATTGACTGTCGTTGCCTTCGGCGAGCGCACCAGATCTCCACCGACGACGGCAAAGTGAAGCTTGGAAGCCAGCCGCAGCGCACCCCGGTAGAACTCATAGACCCAACGATCGGACTCATCGCCGCGCAGACCCAGCGAGATGACCGCCGCGCGCGGGCGAGCACCCATGCCGGCGATATCGCTCAGATTGACGGCCATCGCCCGGATCCCGATCGATTCGGCTTTTGACCAGTCATGGCGAAAGTGCACGCCTTCGACGAGCATGTCTGAAGTAATGACCAGCTCGCGACCTGGCAACGGCTTCCAGATTGCACCATCGTCGCCGATGCCAACCTCGACGCCGCGCTGGCCCTTGTTGAGCGCTCGCACCAAATTGCCAATGCCCTTGATCAGGCCGAACTCGCCAACGTCAGCGATCGGCGTCTTTGTGCCGCTAATCTGCATGCATTCCCCCTACCCTGCGGCAATCCGCCGATACACATCCAGTGTCTCACGTGCCGTTCTGGTCCAGCTATATTCCTTGGCACGCTCGCGACCACGACTCGCCAACTGCTCGCGCAGGTCTCGATCGCGAGCCAATCGCAGGATACCAGCCGCAATCGAGCGTGGCATCTCCGGATCGACCAGCAATCCAGCGGCGCCGACGACTTCCGGGAACGACGAACGTCCGGAGACGACCACAGGCGTTCCACAGGCCATCGCCTCCAACGCAGGCAGCCCGAACCCTTCGTAATAGGATGGCAAAACAAAGACCGTCGCAGCCGAGTACCACTGCGGGAGTTCCTCCGCGGGCACATAGCCGGCAAATCGCACGCGCTCTCCCAAATCATAGCGGCGCACTTGCCGCGCCAGGTCGCTCTCAAGCCAGCCCCGGCCACCGACCACCACCAACGGCCAGTCGATTTCAGCTTTGATCAGTTCCAGTGCGTGAATCAGTCCACTCAGATTCTTGCGCGGCTGCAGCGTGCCGACGAAGAGAAGAAATTCATCTGGAAGTCCGTGCTCGGCCCGAAATGCCTGGTCCGCTGCATGGCCTTGCGGCCGGTAGGTAGCGTCGATGCCGTTGGGAACGACCTCAATCGCCTGCCGCGACGCTCCGTAGAGTTCGGCAACATCATCCGCCGTCGACTGTGACACGGCGATCACCTGCTCGGCTCGCCGTACGCTCAGGCGGGTCAGAATCCGCTGATATGCACGCTTTGTCGCTGGATAGTGTCCGGCAATGCGCTCGAAGGCTAGATCGTGGACCGTCACCACGGTAGGTGTCATACTGACAATCGGCATGACATTCACCGGGGCGTGCAAGACATCGAGACCCCATCGACGCCCCACCAGCGCGCCCATCGTCTGCTCCCAGGCGATGCGTGCCAGGGGATTGGACGTTGACGCTGCCGACTGCACCCACTCGATCGCTGGATCGTAGCGCTCAGCTACCGGCTTGTCCGTAAAGCACACCAGCTCGTCGGCCGGCCCCAGCAACGCCGGAAGCTCGCGTAGCAGCGCATCCACGTAGCGAGAGATCCCCGCCTGACGGTATCCAGAATCGAACGAGAGCAGATGTGCGTTGATGCCTATACGCAGATCTATCACCTTCTGACCAGGTCTATAGTGCGAATTGGTATACTCAGCGGTCGGATGCCACTCTGCATCCGCTGGCGACTCCTGAGATCCTTCATCGCTGACACTCGCCAAGCTACTACCGACGACACCAATCATCGCCGATGGACTGTACCCTGGCACACCAAGATATTATTCAGCACTTTACGCACCTCTATCCATTTCGACTGGATGATTTCCAGATCGAGGCCATCGAGACGCTGCTGAATGGTGACTCTGTGATGGTTGCCGCGCCAACCGGCACCGGCAAGACCATCGTGGCCGAGTTCGGTGTCTGGGAATCAATCCGCCGCCAGGGACGCGTAATCTACACCACACCAATCAAAGCACTCTCAAACCAGAAGTTCCGCGATTTGCGGGAGATCTACGGCGATCAGGTTGGACTGCTGACTGGCGATGTCACTGAAAATTCCGGCGCGCCGATTTTGGTCATGACCACCGAGGTGCTGCGCAACATGCTGCTGCAGACGCCTTGGGAGATCGAGACCGTCGATTGCGTCATCTTCGACGAGGTGCACTATATCGCTGACCCGGAGCGCGGCACGACCTGGGAAGAGGCGATCATCCTCTGTCCAGAGCACGTCCAGCTCATTTGCCTTTCGGCCACGGTCTCCAATGCCGACGAGATCGCTGGCTGGATCGGTCGCACCCACCGGCCTCTACGTCTGATCGTCCACGACAAACGCGCCATCCCGCTGGCGCTTTACTATTTCTTTGACAAGAAACTGCGGCCCGTGATCGACCATCACGGCGAGATGGTTGGCGACTACTCACGCTACGGCGGCGAAGTGAAACGACAGATCCGGCGTCGTGGTTTCACTCCCGACCTCCGCAAACAGGCCGAGCGGGAAGAGCCGCAACCGTGGCAGATTCTGCAGGCGATGTCGGCGCAATCGATGCTACCTGCGATCTACTTCCTCTTCTCCCGGCGCGACTGCGAGGAGTACGCGCAGCGAGTGGGAGCGATGCGCGCTAATTTCGTGCGCGACGACGGCACACTCGAACGCATCAATGAGGTCATCGATCATCAACTCGGCGCAATGCGCGAAGAGGACCGCCAGCTCGAACAGGTCACACGCATCGTCAGCCTGGCGCAGCAAGGCATTGGCTTTCACCATGCTGGTCTGTTACCGATTCTCAAACAACTGGTCGAAGAGCTCTTCAGCCGCGGACTCATGCAAGTCGTCTTCGCCACCGATACGCTGGCGCTTGGCGTGAATATGCCCGCACGCTCGGTCGTGATTGGCAGGCTCAACAAGTGGGACGGCCGTCGACGCCGGCTCCTGATCCCCAACGAGTTCCAGCAAATGGCAGGGCGCGCCGGTCGACGGGGCATGGATGAGCGCGGCAATATCGTCGTCCCGTACTCCCCATGGGTCAGCTTCGAGCAGGCCTTGGAGATCGCGACCGGCGAACTCGAACCCGTGATGAGCTCATTTGCCGTCCGCTACAACACCGTGCTCAATCTCTGGGACCCACCGCGTGGAAACCGGGTCCGCAACCTCCTGCAACAGTCGCTAGCCCAATTTCAGTCAGCAAGGCGCGCGCGCGATCTCGAGGACGAGATCATGCATCTGGAGAAACGCATTCGCGAGCACCCGAGCGGCTGCCTGATCGGCTACGACAACGGCGAAGAGCTGCTCGAATCCTATAAAGGCCTGATTCGCACCGCGACAGCACTGACCAACCGGTTACGCACCATCAAGAACGAACAAACCTCACTCAACCAACAATCAGAGACGCGCCCATGGCAGACACCCGGCCGACAGCTCTTGCGCCGGGTTTTTCGCAATGCGCCACCGGGCCTCGTCGTTCACTCGCGGCGCCACGGATGGGGCATCTTCCTCAACCGCCCACCCGCATCGGGCATCGGCGTCTTCCTCTTCGGTTCGCAGGTCATCGAGATCAGTGAATATCGTGAGATTGACTACCCGCCGTCACCCGAGCTGATCGTCGGGGTGCCACCAGAACTGGCGGAGATCGACTATCCCATCGACGACATCACCACGATCCTGCCGCTCGACTACGTGGCCAACGTCAACGACCAGCTCGATGCGCTGCCGCTGCCCGATCTCCAGAAGCTGCTCCAGCAGCACCGAGATCGCCAGAATGAAGAGGTGGAGCATGCCCGCGCGAAGCTCACAGCGGAGATTAATGAGGTCGAGCAGCAGCTCCGCGCCGTCCACAACGAACGCAACGAGCATGTCTGTCACCAATGTGTGCGCCGCAAGGAACATCAGAAGAATCAGCGCTACGTGGTGGCGCTTCAGAAAGAGCGTGACCGCACCGAGGCCGGCCTGCACGAGGAGATGGAGAACGAGCGCGAACGCATCCGTGGGATCATCCGCGGCATACGCAACGTGCTGCACCGCTTCGACTATCTCCACCGCGGCTACCCAACCGCGAAGACCGATCTCCTGGCCGACGTCTTCGATAACAACGGCCTGATCATTTGCGAGATCATCGACCGCGGCTATTTGGAGCGATTACCGCCTGAAGATATGGCTGAATTCTTCTCCTGGTTCTCATACGACCGCGACAGCCGCCTGAAGAATTCGTACTCCCTGCCAAACAATCTCGTGCTGCTGCGACGGCGCATCGAGGAGCTGGAGCAAGAGGTCATCGGTTGCGAGCGAGCGAACGGACTCTACATCTCCAGTGGGCATCACGCTGGCTTTTATGGCGCGGTGCGGGCTTGGGCGCACGGGGCGTCGATGTCGACCATCCTTGAGAAGATCGACCTCTCCGAAGGCGATCTGGTGATGACCTTCAACAAGACGCTCGACATCATGCGCCAGGTCTCGGAGATGCTCGCGCAGGCACGACCCGATCACCCAGTCCGCGCAACCATCATCGCCGCTGAGCAACTGGTGCGGCGCGACATCGTCGAGCAATCGCTCTCCCTGGGAATTCGTCCGATTGAGCTAGTGGAACTGCCTGATGCTGTTGAGCAGGCCGGGGATTCGGATGGCCTTGCCACGCCCTAGGGCAAGCCTCGGTCGAACAACCCGTGGAACTGCACGGCCACGTCCTCACCCTGCGGGCTGATACCGCGCACCATCACCTGGTGTGGGATGCGCGCCATCACAAATTGCTGTCCCACCGTGTGAAAGCCTAGCCGCCGGTAGAACTCGAGCGCGTGGACCTGAGCATTCAGCACGATGTAATCGGCTTGTTCAGACTTCGAGCGCTCGATCATCGCCTCCATCAGCGCACGACCGATCCCAAATTTGCGCCACTCTTTGAGCACCGCAACCCAAGCGATCTGCGCCTCTCTGCCCAGAATCGTCAACCTGCCGGTCCCGACCGGCTCGCCGTCGACGCTGGCGAGGTAGTGGATGCTGCGACGGTCGTCGGGATCGCTGCGCGCATTGGATGTCAGATGTTGCTCATCGACGAATACACGGCTCCGGATTTCAAAGACGGACTCCAGCGCGGGACCATAGGGCACCTCGATGATCTCAGTCTGGCTTGGTTTGGCTCGCTGTTTCGACTGCATCACCATTTCGCTCTACGAAGGACTCGATACGGAACTGAGGAGCCGCGTTACCGAGGCATCTTGCTCACGCCAGTCTGCAAGGATCGTTCCCCACTCCGCTATGCGCTGTCGAGCGGTCTCCGTGGCACGCGCAACCTGATTCGGTGCGGTGCCGCCGGGGATGTCACGTGCAGCAACAGATGCCTGGAGGGTAACAGGTGGAGGGCTCTCACTCAATACCGAATGTACCTCAGCCCACTCCTCGGGCTGCAACGACTCCAGCGTCCGCCCTTCTGCAATGCAACGCGCAACGAGCGAACCAACGACCTCGTGCGCTTCACGGAACGGCACACCTCGCCGGGCGAGCTCGTCCGCGACATCGGTGGCGAGCGAAAATCCGCCAATCGCCGCTTCCGCCATACGCTCGCCATTGACGGTCAACGTCGCCAGCATCGGTGGCAGAATGCGCAGCAGTGCCAGCACCGTGTCTGTCGCGTCGAACAGCCCCTCTTTGTCCTCCTGCAGATCCTTGTTGTAGGTGAGCGGCAATCCCTTTGAAGTTGTCATCATGCCCACCAGCGCGCCATGCACCCGGCCAGCTTTGCCGCGCATCAGCTCGGCAACGTCCGGGTTCTTCTTCTGCGGCATGATGCTCGATCCGGTCGAGAATGTATCGTCCAGCTCGATGAAATTGAACTCGGCCGACGACCAGAGAATGATCTCCTCAGCCAGTCGCGAGAGGTGAATAGCGACCGTCGAGAGATCGAAGAGCATTTCCAGCACATGATCTCTCGATCCGACTGCATCCATCGAATTGACGGCAATTTCGCTGAAGCCGAGCAGCTCGGCCGTCAATGACCGGTCAATAGGATGAGTCACACCGGCCAGCGCCCCAGCGCCGAGCGGCGAGACGTTCACGCGTTTGCGCGCGTCGGCCAGGCGGCTCGCGTCGCGCAGGAGCATCGTGGCGTGTGCGTGGAGGTGGTGCGCAAGCAGGACTGGCTGAGCCCGCTGGAGGTGTGTGTAGCCAGGCATGATGACGTCTGCGTTGCGGTCGGCAAGATCAAGCAGCGCGCCCGCAGCCTGGGTGAGCGCCTCGACAACATCACCAATAGCTGAGCGCATCCAGAGCCGGTGATCGAGCTGAATCTGATCGTTGCGACTGCGTGCGGTATGCAGCCGCCCCGCCGCCGGGCCGATCAGCTCACCCAGGCGGCGCTCGACCGCCATATGGATGTCTTCGTCGGCCAGACGGTAGTCGAAGGTTTCCGCCTCGATCTCGCCGTAGACCTGTCGCAACCCGCCGATGATCGTCGCGGCATCGTCTTCGCTGATGATCCCCTGGCGGCCAAGCATCGTAGCGTGTGCGATCGAACCAGCAATATCTTCCCGCGCCAATCGCCGGTCAAACGGAAGCGACGCATTCAGTTGATCGACCAGTTCGTTCGTTTCCCCGCTGAAGCGACCGCCCCATAGCTTGCTGGTGGCCGTCTCGCTCATCACCCCTCCACTCTTCCTACCCAAGAGGAGCTAGTGACGCCAGAGAACGCGGCGACCTGTCGCTCCAACTCACTAATCGGTTCGATTACGAATCTCCAGCAGCAACCATCGTCTGCGGTACTGCGATCGGTTGACCCATATCATCGACGCGGAGCGCATTGATACGAGCGGTCTCCTCGTCGAGGATGCCATCGCGCGCTGCAACACACTTGAACGAGGCAATGGCGACCTCCAGCATGCTGTCGTCTGGCTCACGGGTCGTCAGGCGCTGGAGCATGAGCCCCGGCCAGAGCGCCGCGCGAACCAGGGGATGGTTGGTATGTGAGCCAGCAATCCGGATCACCTCGAAGGCGATTGCCGCGATTACCGGCACCAGCAAGATGCGCGATGTCACGAGCCAGAACATGGCTGGACGGCCGAGCAACGCAAAGACCAACACCGAGATCAGCACCACCAGCAGTAGAAACCCAGTCCCGCACCGCACGTGCTCCAGTGGCTGCGGTCTCACGTGTTCGACGTCAAGCGGCAGCCCTTTCTCGTGCGCATGGATCGTCTTGTGCTCCGCGCCGTGGTAACCAAAGACGCGACGAATGTCGTTCAGTTGTGAGATCAAGGCCAGGTAACCGATCAGCATCGCCAACCGGATCACCCCTTCGAGCAGATTCACGGTGAAGTGGGATGAAATATATCGCTCTAGCACCCAGCTCAGCCCCACCGGGATGATGAAGAAGAGGCCGACAGCAAAGAGCAGTGAGACCGCGACGGTGCCCCAGAGCAAGATGCCGGTCAGCATCTCGGGCTCTTCGGCTGCTTCGCCATCTTCTCCCTCTTCCTGGATGCCGACATTGGCAGAGAACATCAGGCTGCGGGTGCCGAGAACGAGCGTATCCCAAAGAATAAAGACACCCCGGACGAACGGCAGTGGCCGGACCTTTTGCAAGATCGGTCCGGGTCGGAGCTCGTCCTCCCAGACAACGACCTCGCCGTCTGGGGCACGACAAGCCACGGCCATCGAATTGCGGCCGCGCATCATGACGCCCTCCAGGACGGCCTGACCACCGTAGAAGAATGGTTTGGACATGTAATGGCACTCCCATGGACCGGTCGGGGCCGGTCGAGTTGGATCGACCCTCACTAAACTCTCGGATTGTAACACTGCGCCTCAGCAAGAATCTGACGACGGGCCGCGTATAATGCCTATGATGGCAGTGTCGGGTGCGCTGCAAGCCCCGGCCTTCGCATGAACTGAAGTAGAGAGTGATGTCCATGGCCGTCGAGCCGTTGATCTTTGAACTTTCCAAGCCACAGCGACATGGCACCAGCGTCCCGGATCCTGACGTCCCGCTAAGTGATATCCCCGCTGACCTCACCCGTGATTCGCTGGATCTGCCTGAAGTGAGCGAGATCGATGTCATCCGCCACTACACGCGCCTCTCGCAGAAGAACCATGCTATTGATATCAACTTCTATCCGCTCGGTTCCTGCACGATGAAGTACAACCCCAAAATCAACGAGGTCATTGCCCGATTGCCTGGCATCTCCTTCATCCACCCGTGGCAAGACCCGAGTGAGGTTCAGGGCGCGCTCCAGATTATGTATGAGCTACAGGAGATGCTGTGCGAGATCGCGGGGTTCGACCGCCTGACTCTCCAGCCAGCCGCTGGCGCGCACGGCGAGCTGACCGGTGTGCTGATGACCCGCGCCTACCACGCATCTCGCGGAGATACCGCGCGTACCACGGTGATCGTCCCCGACTCCGCTCACGGCACGAACCCGGCCACGGCAGCGATGGCGGGATTCAACGTCGTCGAGGTGCGCTCCGATGATCGCGGCAACGCTGATATCGATCACCTGCGCGAGATCGTTGGGCCCGATACCGCACTCCTGATGATCACCAACCCGAACACGCTCGGGCTTTGGGACGAGAACATTCAGGAGATTGTCGACATCGTGCACGAAGCCGGCGGGCTCGTCTATAACGACGGCGCGAATTTCAACGCCATCTTGGGCATCGCCCGGCCCGGTGACATCGGCTTCGACATCATGCATTTCAATCTCCACAAGACATTCTCAACCCCACATGGTGGCGGTGGCCCAGGCTCAGGACCTGTTGGCGTGCGCGAGGAGCTTGCGAAATTCCTGCCGCATCCCGTGGTCGTCAAGACGCAGGATGAGGATGGCAACGATTACTACGACCTTGAAGATCCTGGCGATACCGTCGGCAAAGTCCACGGCTTCATGGGCAACTTCGGCATGCACGCGCGTGCCTACACCTATATCCGCATGCACGGTGCCGAGGGACTGCGTCAGATCAGTGAAGACGCTGTTTTGGCCGCAAACTACCTGATGGCCCAGCTCAAGGATCGTTACGACATCCAGTACGACCGCACCTGCATGCACGAGTTCGTGGTCAACGCCAGCAAGCAGAAGGCCCGCGGAGCACGGGCGCTCGACGTCGCCAAGCGGTTGCTCGATTTCGGCATCCATCCGCCGACCGTCTACTTCCCGCTGGTCGTGCCGGAGGCGATGATGATCGAACCGACCGAGACCGAGAGCATCGAATCGCTCGACTATTTCATCGCGGCCATGCGCCAGATTGACGATGAGATCGATAGCGATCTTGAGATGGTCACGACCGCACCGCATGAGACGGAGTACCGGCGCCTCGACGAAGTCGGCGCGAACCGCAATCTCAACCTGCGCTGGACGCCCGAACAACTCGAAGAAGCCGCGGCGGCCGACTAAACCCGACCTACGCTGAAGCACAATAACGCCCCCTCCTGGAGATCCTCCAGCGAGGGGGCGTCTCATGTTGGATGACGGTCTGCGCTAGACCGCGTCCAGGATCAGCTCGCTGACTGGCATCGGGTTCACCAGCGTCTCGACACCAACCGGCAGCAGCGGCTCCTCGAAGGTGCTCTCGAGCTTTCGTCCGGCAAAGACGCCAATGACTTTGGCGGGTTCGTCGCCGGTACTCTTAACACTGTGCGGCACCATGCCCGGCACGATCGCCAGACCTCCAGCCGATAGCGTAGCCCGCTCATCGCCTATCGTCGCCTCGACCTCGCCCGCCAGGACGATCAGGATCTCATCCAGGCTGTCGGTATGGCTGGCCAGGTAGTTGCCGGGCTCAAGGACGAAGTGGACCATGATCAGATCCTCTGAGCCCTCGCCCCCCACAATCGGGAATGTTCCCCGCAGACGGCTGGCGTCAGGATCGCTGGCAATCCAGAACTCCATCAGCTCGGTCGTCTTCAAATCAACTGAACGCATCGCGCACCTCCTTGTTGGCGCTCAACATCTTTCGCAGAACACCGTTGTTCAACGAATATGGACACAGGATAGCGGGTCTGGTTCAATCTGTCAATGGGTAGACACCACTGTATTCCGAAATTGGAACGATGACACGCACATACCGCCAACAGAAACGTGCTGAGAATCAGGAGGAGACCCGCCGTCGGATTGTCGAGGCGACGGTCGAACTCCATGGCACGGTCGGCCCTGCCCAGGCAACCATCAGCGCTATCGCTGAGCGGGCTGGGGTGCAGCGGGCGACCGTCTACCGCCATTTCCCAGATGAAGAGCGTCTCTTCGACGCATGCACCAGCCACTTCAATCAGACCGTACCTCCGCCTGAGGCATCCCGCTGGCTCGAGATCCATGATCCTGAGGAGCGGTTGCGGTTCGCGCTGGACGAGCTGTATGCCTACTTCGAGCGCAGCCATCAGATGTTCGCCAACAACTTCCGCGACCGCGACACATCACCGGTCGTCGACAACGTCATGGCGAATGTCGAGCAACGCTTCGACGCGCTCGCTAGCCTGCTCGAGGAGGGCTGGACCGATGACGCTCACAAGCAGCGCATTGTCACCGCCACCGTGCGCCACACCATCGACTTCTTCACCTGGCGATCGCTGATCCAGCAACGCCAGCTGACACGCCAAGAGGCGATCGATCTATTGACGCAACTCGTCAGGAGCGCGGCGTTGGGGAGTAACTGAGATCGGATTACGACCTTTGTCCGATTGCCAGCGTTGCATTGTTGATCCACCATCGGAGTCAATCATTTCGATCTTGCTGCAAGGAGATATCCATGGAACCTATTCGACTCTTTGTCGCGACTGGGGAGTCGGTGGCGCGTGTTGACGTCGATGCTGATGGGACTGCCTCGACGACCTTCGGGCTGGAAGGAGTACGAGTCGAGTGCGTCTCCGTCGATCCGCGCGATCCAAACCGCATCTACGTCGGCACCGACGAGGATGGCGTCTTCAAGAGTCTCGATGGTGGCGAGACCTGGGAGCCGGGTGGCGACGGCATACCTCACAAGCGGACCCCTTCGATCGCCATTTCCCCCGCTCACGTTGAGAACGGAAAGTCAGTCGTTTACGCCGGCACGGAACCGAGCAATCTCTACCGCTCCGAAGATGACGGTGAGACCTGGCGTGAGTTCCCGAAGCTGCCAGAGCTTCCGTCCTCATCAACCTGGTCGTTCCCGCCACGCCCATGGACTCACCACACCCGCTGGATCACACCGCACGCCACCGATCCATCCATCATCTATGTCGGCATCGAGCTTGGTGGGGTCATGCGCTCTCTCGATGGTGGTGAGACCTGGGAAGATCGCAAGGACGGCGCATATACCGACTCACACGCCATCAAGGTGCATGCCACAGCCACGGATCGCGTCTACGAAGCGGCAGGCCAGGGTGTCGCTTTTTCTGACGACTGTGGCGCGAGCTGGAGGCCGGTCGATGACGGCATGGATCGCCACTACAGCTGGGCCATCGCCGTCGATCCTGCTGATCCCGATCTCTGGTACGTCTCGGCATCAACTGGCGCAAGCGCGGCTCACCGATCTCACGGCCAGGCCCAGGCGCATCTCTACCGCAAGCGCGGCGCTGCCCCGTGGGAGCTGCTCGACGCCAATCTGGACTTCCCCCTCCCCTACATGCCCTATTCGCTGCTGACATTCCGTGACCAGCCGAACGCTCTGTTGATGGGAATACAGAACGGGGGGCTGATGTTCTCGGACGATAGTGGAGAGTCCTGGCTGCAGATCGATGCATCGCTGCCCGGGCTGCGTCAAATGTCCGCATCGAATGGTCATTAGGAGGATCGGCTTATCGTTGCCCGAAAGGAACCACTCAAGATTGTCGCGATCGCCGGAAGTCTTCGGCAGCACTCATTCAATTTATCGCTTGTGAAGACAGCGAAAGAGGTTGCGCCAGAGGGGATAGATGTCCAGGTCGTGACGCTCCATAACATCCCCTTCTTCAACCAGGATCTGGAGGAGCCCCAACCCCCAGCCGCTGTTCGAGCGTTTTGCGACCTGGTGGAGCGCGCCGATGGCGTGCTCGTCGCCACTCCCCAATACAACCGCTCCTACCCCGGTGTGCTCAAGAACGCGTTCGACTGGATATCTCGACCCGCGGCCGCACGACCTCTGGTCGACAAGCCAGTCGCGATCATGGGCGCGACCATCGGTCCATCGGCAACCGCCATGGCCCGAGAGAAGCTGACTGAGTTGCTCGAGGTCTGCAAGTGCAAGATCATGACTGAGCCGCAGATCGGATTGACCTTCAGCGCCGATCACATTGGTGACGATGGCACATTCTCATCCGAAGTCCAGGACGAGGTTCGAGAGCTTTTGACGGCCTTCGCCGCCTTCATCGAGCAGACGCAAGCAGCAGCGTTCGAAGAAGCGGCACTCGCCCAGCAAGCCAGTGACTGACGCATCGACACATCCAAATTAACCGAATAGTGAAACGCCTGCTCACGTTCCATCTGCTGGGAAGGTGAGCAGGCGTTTTGGTTTCAGATGTGCAGCTAGCCGAGCTGGACTTCCTGGCGCACCGTGCCGCCCTTTTCGGAGCGGGCGTGGATGGTAACTGAACCGGTGCCGCGCACGAGCCACTCGACCTGGCGCTCGTTGTCGGTTTTCATCATGCCGCTCATGGCGCCAAAGCCACGCATGGAGATACGGCCCGCCAGATGGCCGATCTCTTGCTTGCGCTTGCCCATCAGCACCTCTCCGCCTTCGACCTCGATCTCGATCGGCTTGACAGCACGGTTCTTACGCGCCATCCACGAGAGGTGCGTCGGCAGATAGCCCTGATTGACGACTGTCGCGCGAACAATCGAGAGGCCATCGGCAACTTGCTCAGCGGATACGTTCTCCAGACCGAGCAGCGGCGTCATCGCAGCCTGGCGGATGGTGAACTTGCCATTGCGTTCGGCCTCGTCGGTCAGGAACTTTGCGGGTGCGTTCTGCCGCAGATACTTGCCATCCCAGCCACCGATCTCGACCTTGCCGAGCTGTGGGTGGTCGAACGGCTCCCAGGGAATGATCCCTTCGCCATTCAGCTCGCTATCGACGAACGCCAGGATCTTGAGTCCATCTTCTTCGGTCATCTCGCGCGCCACGCGCATGGCATCGTTCGCCGGCTTCTCAATTCCTGCCCGCGACTGCAAGTCCCAGAGTTCAGTTGCGAATGACCAGATGCCGTAGTGGCCGTAGGTCCACTCGATGAATCCGCCCGACTGACTGCGTCGCCCCTCGTCATCACGCAGCGGGAAGGCATCATAGACTGACGCACATGGATAGCCAGTGACGGCCTCGCCGATCTTGCCGAACTCATTGTAAATATCGAGATCTCGTGGCGGAATCACCGCATCATCGACTGCGCACGGTGGGCGCAGCACGACCCCACCAGCTGTATGGTAATTCTGCACGACGGTAATGTTGGGGTGCGTCGTAATGAAGGTCGCCACGGCACGCGTCTCCGGCTCGGAGAGGGGATGTGGACCCGCGCCACGCTGCAGCATCGACCAGTTCTCGGGCCAGTTGCGGTTTTGATCGAGCCCATACTTCGTGCGCCCGATCTTCAGCGGGCCACCGTCTGGGTCCTTGATCATGCCCTCGACGTAGATGCGGTAGAAGGTGCCCTCAAGTTCGTCCGGCTCGCGTTTGATGATCAGGCGCGGGTCTTTGTCTGAGACCTTCCACTCACCGTTGGGGTCTTCAATGCGCATCTGAAGGATCTTGCCGTCACCGTTGATGTCTTCCGCCTGTAGCCCCTCGCCGCTTTCCTCAAACGGCCATGGCCGGACCGATGACCGCAGCATCGTGGGTGACGTCAGATAGAGTTCGACACCATCGGGCTGAACGCGCGGCGCGAAGTAGAAGGTGCGGGTATCGAGCAGGGTGGTAATGGTGCTGTCGTTGCCATAGCCGCGCAGTAACTCGTCGACGGTCCAGAGCAAGACACTGGAGCCCGTCACCTCGCCGGCGTGAATATTGGCATCGATATAGAGCGCAGGCTTCTCGTCCGGTGTGCCACCTTTCTGGCTGGTCACCGTCAAGAGCCAGATATCGCGGCCCTCGTAGGACTTGCCGATGCTCTCCAGGCTCGCAAGCTCAGGATAGCTATCGACCCAGCCGTTGAGAATTCCGACCAGTTCGTCGTATTTGTAGAATTTTGAAACGTCCAGACGTTCGGTTCCACTCGTCACAAGCACATCCTTATCAACTGCCCAACTTCAGTACCGGCACAGTATCGCATGAGCCATTGAATCGCGCATATTGTCCGGGACCTAGCGGAACGATGACGGGGACAGGTGATAAGTGCCGCGATCGCTCGTGATCATGAACGTTGCCGATCCGTCGCCCGCAACGGCGTAGTTCACATCATTCGCCAGCCCAATGAAGCCGAGCGCATCGGTCGTCGTGATCCGTGCTGAGATGAGCGAGCCATTTGGCACCTCCTCGGTCTCGGGGATGTAGATGTAGTTGTTTCCAGCGGGTGGCAAGGTCAAGCTGATCGGCTGATCAGTCAGCGCCACGCCATTGATCGAGAAGAGCTCGATCGAGACGGTCTGCGAGCTGTCCGGGTTCATACTGTGGAGATTCAATCCCGAATTGTCGTGCAGGCCGGCATCTGGATCCGATTTGAAGACCAGCGGGACAGAGGCTTGTTGTTGCCCGACCGCGCTGGCCAGATATGAGATTGCGTCGACAGATGTGTACTTCACCTCATCAATAGCCGCGACAATCGGCGCATTGCTGACGATGCTGGCACTGCCGACGAAGTCGTCCTGATCGACGCTCGCCGGTGTGTAGAGATAGGTCATGGCGCGCGGCGCGAGATCCAACTCATCAGTTCGCACGATGTTGCCCGCGGCCGAGCTGTAGCTAATCGTAATGTGGGCCGGCTGTTCCGAGACATTGGCGATGTTGATGCCGGTGTTCCAGTCGTTGTAGTTCGTGAAGAGCAGGGGTGCACCGAGGCGATATTGCTCCTGGCTGGTGCTGCTTGAGCTTGCCTGGCCCATGTTGATCACCGCCATCGACGCGCTGGGCTTGGAACGCAACACCATCGTCCCACTCAGTCCATTCGATTTGATTGTTGCGTATCCGACCCAATCTCTGGTTCCAAGCTCCGCCAGCACGTCGACCGAGGCGGTTGTTCCGGGCTCAATGCTGCGGGTGATGGTCTGCGTCTCTGGGCCGGACGCCGGGGACTGTGCCGACCTCGTCAGCTCGATAGTCGCCTGGATCGACCGTGTCAACTCGTAGTTCGCAACACGGATAATGCTGTTCCACTGTGAGTTGGTCTGCACAATCGGCAGATACCAGGTATTGGCGCCGCCCGAGATCGCGGCCTGAATATCGCTGTTCGTGTAACTCGAATACCCCGCAACGACGTGCGCGCCGTTGCTCCAGGGCGAGGTCCTGGGCTCCGGGCTGAAGAGCTTCAGGCTGGCAGAGAGTGTGCAGTAGGCATCGAGTCGCACCGGTGCGCCCGGCTCCGGTATCGCTAGTGAAGCCGACGACAGCGTCCGCGAGCCATTCGCTCCGACCGTTAACTGCGATGTCCGGCGCCAGCCCTCACCATCATGCTGCCCGACTGAGACCACCACCGAGCAGAGTTCGCTCGTGAGATTCTGGAATGCCAGATCGGCGTACCAGGGCCCCTGGCCATTCACGACCTCGCCATGGGGAACCCACGGGAAGTAGTAGCTGACGCTTACTTGTGCTGACGCGGGCCGACTCAGCAGCAGCTGCACACCACCGCTAACGAGGACGCTCACCATCAAGATCGTGAATGACCGCCTCAGCCAGCACCTCCGGAACGCCACCGGCATCCGTACCCCCTATGTTCCCTCTCGCATTCCCACCTCATGCTCTGGAATGATGCAGTAGGCTCAAAATCGAAGCCATTCTACCTTGCTAACAGGCTGTTAGTTGCCAAGTTTGGCTTCTAGTCGCGCGAGCGAATCGCTCAACTCTCGTTGACGCAATGCAATCGTTAAATCCCCACGCGTGCGTTCAGTCACCCCACGAGCAAGATCGGTCGAGCGCCGCAAGCCTCCCGTAACGGCGTCTGGAAAGTCAACCGTCACCAGCAGATCGTGAATCTCGTTCATGATCGAGAGCACCCGCTCGGCACGTTCCAGCTCACCGCGCCGCATGGAGTCGAGCGCGTGGCGTCGAAGCTCGCCAGCTGTCTCGGCCAGCGCGTTCAGGTAGGCAGCACCTTCGACACCGAGCTCATCCGGCGTCGGCCACTCCCGATCTGCGAGCACGGCCAGCGTCAGATGCGCTTCGGCCATCTCCTTCTGCGCGTCGCGGAGATAACCGGCCCAATAGATACTCGGCTGCGACGCGAGGCTCTCGACGAGTGTAGCCATCCGCTCCCGAGCCTCGCTCGTGAGCTCGTCGGCCACATCGATCTCGCCCCGGTGCGCCGCTCGAATCGAGTTCGCACTCAGTCTGATGATCCGCCGCGTCTCCGGCAACGCACCCTCACGCGCTGCATTCACGCCTTCGAGGTCATTGATGATCTCGTCACCGATCTCCTGTAGCCGGTTCGTATCCATCCCGTCGTCCCTCCCTCAACTTCCTGTACAACATGACTGGCAATCTCATCCGCAAGACGTCAATACGGACCATCAGGATTACGCATGCAGCGGATGCTTCCACAATTCTCATCACCATAATTGACGCCGCTCGAAGCCACTGGTAGGCTTGCTGCACGCACAACAGTCGCTCACCGGCTGGTGGCTGCTGGTGTGCTGGCGATGATCGGGAGTAGTAGATCGATGCTCCGAACAGAGAGCCGCCGGTCGGTGCGAGGTGGCAGATGGGTATCGAGTTCGAACTCGCCCGGGAGCCGTGATTGTGAACCTTCAGGGTAAGCAATCGCCGGATTGGCCTCCGATAGCAGGCTACTTGAGTGGGCTGAACACCGGTCTCGAATGATCTGGGGCTGTAGCTCAGCTGGGAGAGCGCAACACTGGCAGTGTTGAGGTCACGGGTTCGAATCCCGTCAGCTCCACCAGAGTCTGACGCCGCGGTGTTCCCGCCAACCAGGGTGGTACCGCGGAGCATACCCTCCGTCCCTGTTTTTGGGATGGGGGGTTCGTTCTTTTCTAATTCTCGCGCTGCGCGAAGGAGCGACTGCATGGTGACCTCGAAATCCGCCAAACCAAAAACCGACAGCTACGACCCCGGCACGATCGAGTCACGCTGGCAAGAAGCCTGGCAAGATGCCGGACTCTATCGCTTCCAGCCAGACCAAGAGCCGCACTGGTACGCCGTCACCATGTACCCCTACCCGTCCGGCGACCTCCACATCGGGCACTGGTACGCTATGACGCCTTCCGATGCCGCGGCACGCTACAAGCGCATGCAAGGCTACAACGTCTTCTTCCCGATGGGGTTCGACGCATTCGGCCTGCCAGCCGAAAACGCCGCCATCAGGCGAGGCATCCACCCATACAAGTGGACGATGGACAATATCGAGAACATGCGCCGGCAGATGCGTTCGATGGGCACCATGTTCGACTGGGACCAGGAAGTCGTCACCTGCGACCCCGAATATTACAAGTGGAACCAGTGGTTCTTCCTGAAGTTCTTTGAGCGTGGTCTGGCCTATCGCAAGGAAGCTCCAGTCTGGTGGTGCCCAAATTGTCAGACGGTGCTGGCTAACGAGCAAGTGGTAGATGGTCGCTGCGAACGCTGCGGCACCGAGGTCTATCAGCGCAACATGGAGCAATGGTTCTTGCGCATTACTGACTACGCCGACGAGCTGCTGGACTTCTCCACCATCGACTGGCCCGAACCAGTCCGCATGATGCAGACCAACTGGATCGGCCGCTCCGAGGGAGCGACGGTTACCTTCAAGGCTGAAAGCGGGCAGGAGATCCCCGTCTTCACAACCAGACCAGACACCATCTGGGGCACCACGTTTATGGTGCTGGCTCCCGAACACCCCCTGGTTGAGGAGCTCACCGCCGACGAACACCGCACCGAGGTCGAGGCATATCGCCAAGAGGCCGCGCGCCGGAGTGAGATCGTCCGCCAATCGACCGAGACCGAAAAGAGCGGCGTCTTCATCGGCAGCTACGCCATCAACCCCGCCAGCGGCGAACGCATCCCGATCTGGATTGCCGATTATGTGCTTATGTCGTATGGCACCGGCTCGGTGATGGCTGTCCCGGCCCACGACGAACGTGACTTCGAGTTCGCCTTGAAGTACGACCTGCCCGTCATTCCGGTCATCGAGCGCGCTGACGGCCTCACCAGGGTTTACGCTCGCGAATCTATGCTGGAAGCACCTGAAGCGTTTGAAGTCGCGCTGAATGAAGGCGGATTCACCGATTACCGTCAGGACGATGGTGGTTTTGCCATCACCCTGCCCGCCGGCGACGTCGATCGGTTCCTGGAGATGGCAATTGGTCATGTCTATGAAGGCGGAGCCGTCGCCTACGCTGGCGCGCGAACAGGCGTGGTGATTCCCGGCCGGTCCATCGAGCTGGAATCAATGGAGACCGACCGCGAGATCGCGAGCTACGTCGGCGCGCCAACGGCAATAAACTACCTGCAGAGTGAGCCGTGGCTGGCCGAATGTGTCTTCCACCATGACGAGGGCGCAATGATCAACTCCGGCGAGCTGACCGGCACTGCCGGTGAAACGGCCATCTCCGACTCCATCGCCTGGCTGGAGAAGCAGGGTGCGGCCGCATCCACGGTGACATACCGCCTGCGCGACTGGCTGATCTCACGACAGCGCTACTGGGGCACGCCGATCCCGATCATCTACTGCGACAACTGCGGCGTTGTGCCAGTGCCGGAGGAAGACCTGCCCGTCGTGCTGCCGGAAGATGCCGAGTTCAAGCCGACCGGCGAGTCTCCACTGAGGACGCACGAGGGCTTCCTGAACGTCACCTGCCCGGAGTGCGGCGGAGCGGCCCGGCGTGAGACCGACACCATGGACACCTTCGTGGATTCATCCTGGTACTACTACCGCTACCTGAGCCCGAACGCTGACGATGTGCCGTTCGATACCGACCTGACCGAGCGCTGGATGCCCGTCAACCAGTACACCGGTGGCCGCGAACATGCAGTGCTGCATCTGCTCTACACGCGCTTCTGGACCAAGGCAATGCGTGACTGCGGCATGATCGGCATCGACGAGCCGTTCGCGCGGCTGATCAACCAGGGGTTCATCCTGGGTGAAGACAACGAGAAGATGTCGAAGAGTCGTGGCAATGTCATCGACCCCGACGATCTGGTCGGTCAATATGGCGCAGACACCGTCCGCCTCTTCCTGATGTTCATGCGGCCCTGGTCGGCAACTGGCCCATGGGATTCGATGGGCATCAATGGTGTGCGCCGCTTCCTGGACCGTGTCTGGACGGTCGTCGTCGACACCGACACCCGCATCGAGGGGAAAGCGCCGGCTGATGAGATCCGCCAGCTACAACGCACGACCCACCAGGTGCTGCGCGATGTGACCCGCGATATCGAGGCGTTCAGCTGGAACACTATGGTCGCCAAGCTGATGGAATTTGTGAACGAGCTGATGAAGCTGCATGAGACCCCCATCGTCAACGACGCGGCCTGGGCTGAAGCGACGCGCACACTGGCGCTGATGCTGGCCCCGAGTGCACCGCACATCGCCGAGGAGCTGTGGTCGCGCATGGGCAACGAATTCAGCATTCATACCCAGGCGTGGCCCGCGTGGGACGCTGCGCTGGCTGCTGATGATGTAATCGAGATCCCCGTGCAGGTCAACGGCAAGGTGCGCGGACATGTCTCTATCCCGGCAAATGCCAGTGCCGAGGAAGCCATTGCCGCGGGCAAGGCCCAGGAAAATGTCGCGGGCTATCTGGATGGCGAGATCGTTCGCGAGATCTATGTTCCCACGCGGCTGGTAAATCTGGTCGTCAAGTAGGGGCGAGGATTAATCCTCGATCGGGTCGTCCACCGGTATCGTCGACGAGATCGCAGCCGGCGCCGCGCCGGATGTCACAACTTCGGTTTGGGCGTCCGGCTCCGGCAGCGGCTCCGTCCCAACTGCACCGGCGGGCGACGGCTTCCAGACCGACTGGAACATGACCCACTGCTCAGGAGAGCGGAGGATTGCGCGCTCCAATGCCGCGGCAACGCGGCGCATGCCGGCTTCGAGATCATGCTCTCGGCTAGCCGTCTTCTCCACCCAGATCGGCTCACCAATCGTGAAGCCAAAGCGTCGTTCGCGCGTCTTGATGTTTCGCCGGTAGGTAAAGACTGGCACGATCGGACTGCCGAACTGGCGGGCCAGCTTTACCGGCCCAGATGGCAACCGTGTCGGAGTACCAAAGAAATCGATTGGCGCCCCGGAGTCCGTGAAGTCTCGATCAGCGACCATCACGACCATGCCGCCATCCTTCAGCTCCGCGATGATCTTGCGCAAGGCATCCGGCCCAGCCACCGCCAGCCGTCCTCCGCGGCTTGAGCGCAGATTGGTCACCGCGGTAAAGAGCGACTCATTCACCGTCGGTGCCGTCAGGGCCAGCGGCTTGAATCGATCGATGAAATATTGTCCGACGAAGTCGAAAGCGCCGAGATGGCCGGTAACGACAATGACCCCCCGCCCTTCGGCCAGCAGATCTTCGAGCGTTTGCCACGATCCCTCCAGCACCTCCTGTAAATGGCTCATGCGGCGCGTGCTGAAGTGGGGGACCGTCGTGAGATCCCAGAAATTTCGTGCCGAAACGCGGAAGACCCAGCGAGCGCGCTGGCGAATCTCCCGAGCCGAGAGCCTGTCTCGATAGACGTGGCTGAGGTTGCTGATGACCGATTCGCGATAGCCGCCAAACCGCCAGAACATCCAGTGCCCAACCGCGTCGGCCACCAAATATCCGATCCAGACAGGCGTCACGAAGGCCACAGCGCTGGCCGCACGCGCCAGCAGCATGGTTGCCCGGACCACCAGCTTTCGCAGCGGGGTGGCTTGACTTGTTCGGATGCGATTAGACCGTCTGTCCACGCTCTGGCTGCTCCGCCTTCATGGGCTCCATGCTGTGGTCCTCAGCTTCCGGTTCTTCTGCTTCCCGGAAATGCGCCAGTGCGTCAAAAATTACTGGCAGTCCACGAATGACACAAATCGCAAGCGAAGAATACACCAGGAACCAGACCAAACCACGGAAGAGATCCACATCGTAGATCCAAGACAGCACCATGTCGCTGTCGATTTGCCAGGCATAGAGGCCCGCAAGCAGCACAAACGCCAGCGCCTTCGACCACCCGTAGTAGGCACGACTAGCGCGACTAGACGTCAGAAATGCCGTCACTGGCGAGCGCATCATCGTCGTATCGCCAAATGGCGTGAGTCCGCGCTCAAGCATGGCTGCCCGCACGGAATCTACCGTAAAGGACCGTGTCAGCACGATCAGTGGCGCCCAGACAGGGATGACGTTGAGATGAGCAAAGACCACCCAGAGGACATTCTCGACCACGCGATCGCCAGCAATATCGAGCACTGCACCGAGCTTGCTGGTCGATCCTTGCCAGCGAGCGACCCAGCCGTCGACAGCATCGCCGAGAAAGACAATGGCAAGCAGAACACCAGCCAGCACAATGATCCCGGCATTATCGGTATAGAGCAGTGCGACCGCGAAAAAGAGCAGTGCGACGCGGCCGATCGTTATCCAGTTCGCCATGCGTCCCCCAGCATTCGCGCCGCAGCCGCGAGATATTCAATCTCTGCTGTCACTCTCATAATAGCATGTCAGATCGTTATGCCAGCGCCGAGAAGCGCCGGCCCTCATTGCACCAGCCGGACCATTGCAACCAGCGCAAGCAACGAAAGCACCGGTGCCGCCCCAACCAGCATCCGCGCGAGAAACCTATCAGTCTCGACCAGCAACGTCGCCAGCGCAAGGTTGACCCCCAGGATAAGCAATCCCATCACGGGATAGAGCCAGATACCCTCGAAGACCCACGGACCTTCGGACCGCAAAAATCTGTCAGGTTCGCCGACCGGATTCCAGTGGTAGGCCGTTGGCCCCTTGACACCATCTGCGGCATACGTCGCGAAGACGCCGCCAATCGCAAAGACGATCAGGCTAAGTGCAATAGCATTCGAGATGATCTGGTCGGCCAGTATCTGTCTCCTGAAGAAACCCACCGGTACAAACCGTTCCTCCAGCCGGTCCAATGCCCACGAGCCAGCCGAAAGAAAGACGGAATCGTCCGGTCCCAGATCTTGCTGCGGTCGCAGAAAACCGCGCGGTTCTTCAGGAGGAGCCGCAGGCTGGCGCGCTCCGTGGTCGAGCGTCAATCGCTCCGTCAACGCATCCATGAACTGTATCGGACGCTCTGGCGAGATCGCAGCCACGAGGCCGGAATCCAGCTGTAGCCGCACGCGACGGTTTGGCGCAGTCGTCGCGGCATTGCGCCAGCGGCCGTGGCTCGTCTGAGCGAAGCCGAACCGCGCGCCCGGCCAAAAGCGCTCATACCCACGTACTGAGACACGCTCGTGCGGGTGATAGCTCAGATCCACGATCTGGGTATACGGGATCAGCCAGCTCGACCGTCCAAGCTGGATCTTCAACGCCTCGGGAAGCAATTCATAGCGTAGATTCGCGACCGTGACCAGCACGCTGGCCACCCCGCCAACGATTGCAACCGTCAACAGCACCACAATCACCCACAAGATACGCTGAGCGCCATCTGTGTTGCTGATCCGCCAGATCGAAAGCAGCAGCGTGACCATTGCCGCAACAATGATGAAGAGGCCGATGAGTGCCCCGGGACCAGGCTCAGCAGACCACGCCGATCGATCACCTGGTGACGAGGATTGCCCACCATCCGTGTAGATTCGCGGAGGCTCTGTGGTCAGATCCGGCCGGTTCGGTTCAGGTCGTTGCCTATCCATGGTGCCCATTATGCCGGATAGTTCAAGGCATGGCCGCGAACGCCCTGGATTGCGGACGGATCTGACGCTACTGGCTGGTCCCTCTGATCACGGGTTGCTCATCGATCGGCAGTGTCACCTCGGACGAGATATCTGCCGCCTCGAACTGCTCATCGAGCCAGCGCGAGAAGGCATTGGCCTTGAGCGAGTTGATCATGCTCAGTGTAAGTGGCCGCTCGTCAGCGTGATCCGTCACCTTGATGATGTGCCAGCCGAACTCTGTTTGCACCGGTGTCTGCGTCATCTCGCCGACGCCGAGCGAGAAGGCTACGTCCTCGAACGGCTTGGTCATGACGCCGCGCGGGAACCAGCCGAGATCACCGCCGTTCTGCGCCGTACCTGTATCGGTGCTTACCTCTTCGGCGACCGTGGCAAAGTCCTCGTCCTGCAACCGGCCATCGATCAGCTCCTGAGCCGCTTCCTCAGTAGCCACCAGAATGTGAGATGCGCGGACCTGCTCCTGTGTAGTCTGAACTTCCGAAGCCAGCTGTTCGCTGACTTTCTGACGAGCCAGGAGTGGCAAGGCAACCAGTTCTTCAAAATCGCTGCGGCTCATATCAGCCTGCTGCAGGAAGTTGCGATCCAGAAGATCGAACCCTGCTTCGGCAGTCTGAATCGCCAGCGCGCGGTCGGCGGTCGGCGTTGGCTGGGGTGTGGGGAATGGCGTTGGCGCGTTCGGGTCCACTGTCGGCGTCGGAGCGCCAGGCTCCAGCGTCGCGGTGGCCGTCGGCGAAGGTGTCGCGGTCGGCGCCGGGGTCGAAGTCGGTGGAACCGGCGTTGCTGTTGGGCCACCAGGGGTCGCGGTCGGCGCTTCTGCCGTGGCTGTCCCGCCTGCGACCGCAGTTTCCTCCGCTGCTGTTGATTGCGCAATCGTCGTTGCGGTGGATTGCTCGGTGAACTCCTCGGTAGTCTGCGTGGCCCAGGCGGCCGCCGTTGCAGGGACCGTTGCCGTCGGCGATGGATCCGTAAGGGGCACCGAGACAAGCATCTGATTGATGAAGAGGGAGAGGTCGTCGTCGGTAATGGTGATACCCAGATCATCGAGAGACTGAAGCACCAGCTGATCCTCGACCATCGTCTTCAGCGTGTTGGCGTCGATCACCTTATCGCCGTCATCGAGCTCCTGAAGCTCAGTTTGTAGCGTCTCAAATTGCTGCTGCATCGAAGCATTCTGGGTTGAGTCAGTCGATGTCTGAATCTGCTGGCTGAGCCGCGCCATCTCCTGCATGATGTCGTACTTGCGACGCTTCTCGTAGTCGGTACGGTGAATATCTTCCCCGTTGACCGTTGCGTAGACCTGACGCGGCACGAGAATATACTGGTAGACTGCGCCACCGATAAGCACCAATGCCACCACAACAGCGGCGACAATCGTGAGCAAGTAGAGCAGCCGGCGCTGCCGGAACTCTCGCTCCGTGCGCGACAGATGGCGTCGATTCCCGCCATCCAGACCTATCCAGTTTCGCAATCGATCTAGCATGCGACGTTACCCTGCTCCTGCTCATGCGGATGCAACCCCCACCTGGGCAACATCACGAAGCGCTTGCGGCCATCCTTGCCATCTATCGTGGGCGCCGGCCACCGCCACCACGGCCACCACGTCGCCCACCGTCGCGCTGGCGACCCCGGCCATCATCAACAAATGGGATCAACGCCAGGTGCCGGGCGCGCTTGATCGCCAGTGTCAACGAGCGCTGGTGCTTGGCGCTCACCTGATTGCGCCGGCGAGGTTCGATCTTGCCAAGATCACTGGTGAACTGTCGCAGCATGTTCACGTCTTTGTAATCAACGTGCTCGATGCCCTCCTGCGACAGCACATCCACCCGTCGCCTCACAAACCGGCGGCCACCGCCACCTCCACGTCGTCGATTAACCATGTACTTACTCCCTCATCAATGGTGATGTGTGCCTAGAACGGCACGTCATCCATATCGTCATCATCGAATTGATAATCATCGTCATTGCTGCGGCGAGACGGCTGCTGATTGCTGTAGCCCTGGCCGCCTCCGCCCTCCTGAATGCCCTGGCCAGATCGCAGCGCATCGTTCTCTTCGCGTGTGCCAAGCATTTGGAAGCGAGCGAAGTTGATGTCCATGCTCATGCGCTCCTGGCCATCGTTACCGGTGAAGGGCCGGGGATGCAATTCACCCTCGACCAGCACCTTCATGCCCCGGCGAAGATATTGATCGGCGACTTCTGCCTGGCGTCCCCAAACTGAAACGCGATACCAGGTTGTGTCATCCACCATCTGATTTGAAGCAGCATCGCGACGCGGCAAGTTGACAGCAACCGAGAAATTGGTCACCGCATTACCCTGTGGCGTGTACCGCATCTCGGGGTCGGCTCCGAGGTTCCCTACGATGATGATCTTGCAATAGCCTCGCGACATGAAGCGCTCCCTTACGCTGACCTCAATGGGCGGATCCTGGTTGCCTCCGTGCTATTCCGCTTGCTCGTCTTCGTCGTCCGCCGCCTCGTCGGATTCAGCTTCGGGCTCGTCCTCAGCGTCATCCTCACCGGCAGCTTCTTCGGTCTCGTCCGCTTCGCCTGCGCCAGCAGCGTCATCAGATTCTGCTTGCTCAGCACCAGCGTCGGCCTCGACTTCGGCTTCGTCCACCGCGTCGGTGGCATTGTCCTGGTCGACGACCTCATCCTCTTCACTGCCCGGTTCGGGGGCATCGAAGGGCGAGCGGTCAGCACGTTCGGCTAATGGATCGTACCGCACGATGAGGTGCCGGATCACGACACTATCGAGCGCCAATTCGCGCTCGATCTCGCCGATGGTCGAGGGCTGCGCGAGGAAGTGATAGAGCACGTAGTAGGCATGATCAAAATTCTGGATCTTGTAGGCCAGACGACGGCGACCCCATGGATTCTCGGGGTTGACTCGCACCACACTGCCACCAACGGCAGTGACATAGCCTTGAACTCGCTCAACTACCGCTGGCAGACCCTCATCGGCCACTGTGGGGGCTACAACGATCATCATTTCGTATTTACGGGGGGTACGCTCGGCACGTGGCACGCGCGCATCTCCTTCCAATGGAGTTGTGCTGCTCGTGCCGCTCTTACCTGCGCTGGCAAGAGTCCGGCAGCACTGAAAGGGAATTTGACTTTCCCGGCGCAACTCGCGCCACCTGCAGAGTCTAGCAGACAGCGCACTGTGGTGCGACCTCAAAATGACTCATCATATCGGGACGATGTAGCAGCCTCGCTTGGCCATTCCTGGCTCCACAACGTTGCCCTCGACCCCAAGCTTGCCGGCTGCCTCGCGCATCGCCTCGGCCACAGCGCTAGTCGAGCCACCATCCGTCAACGCCAGAATAGCCGGACCAGCGCCGGAGAGGCACGCACCAGCCGCGCCCGCTTGCACAGCGGCACTGGCCAGCACCCCAAGATGCGGAAAGAGCGAGGCACGGTGCGGTTGGTGGATGCGGTCGTGCATCGCCAGTCGCAGGGCCTCTGGATCGCCCGTCATCACGGCCTGCACCAGCAGCGCTGACCGGCCGATGTTGTAGACGGCGTCCTCAATCGAGATCTCGCTCGGCAAGACACTGCGCGCCTCGACCGTCAACCCTAACGCGGAAGGTATGAAGAGCACGACCGACCACGGCATCGGCGTCGTCAGGCGCCGCGCCAGATAGCCCTCATCGCCTCGTACCGAGACCGTGACGCCACCAAGCACCGCGGCCGAGACGTTGTCGGCATGCCCCTCGATATCCCCGCCAATCGTGATGAGCTCGGCGGTCGAGATGGACTGTCCCGCAAGCTGCGCTGCTAACTGGATGCCACAGACAATCGCCGCAGCCGACGACCCCAGACCCCGAGCGACCGGGATATCGCTTGCAACGGAGACTCTGGCACCACGCATCGACCAGCCTCGCGCGGTTGCAATATCTCGCGCCGTAGTCAGCACCAGGTTCTCGCCGCCGTACAGGTCGGGCGAGCCGCCATCCACGATCTCTGTGCCGTCCTGCGGCCAGACATCGACCCTCATCCAGAGATTGATCCCGATAGCCAGGGCATCAAAACCGGGGCCGAGATTTGCGCTCGATGCGGGCGCGCGGATGCTAAAGGACATCGGCCATCACCTGCGCTAAGGCCTCCGGGGTGGCATCGATAGCGCGCGGACGGTTGGCGCCAGGGCCCGGCTGGTCCCCCAGGTGATACGCCGCAACCGCCTCAGTATCCTTCAATAGATGCCCCGTCAAATAGGTCAGCACCCGCTCGCCTCGCTCGATAGTACCGTCCGCCACGAGCTGGCGAATGCCAGCCAAACCAGCAGCGGAAGCGGGCTCACAGCCTATCCCGACTCGGTCGATCTCCGCTTTCGCTTCCATGATCTGGGCATCATCGACCGCAAGCACCACGCCCTCGGTCTCACGAATCGCGCGTACGGCCTTTTGATAATTGACCGGATTGCCGATCTGGATGGCACTCGCCAGTGTCTTGGCCTCGACAGTCTCCAACGCATCAAAACCGCGCTGGTATGCAGCAGCGAACGGCGCAGAACCCGCTGCCTGCACTACCGCCACGCGCGGCATTGAATCGATCAATCCGGCAGCGAGTGCCTCACGCAGCGCTTTATGTAATGCACTCGTGTTGCCCAGATTCCCGCCCGGCAAGACGATCCAGTCTGGAAGCTCCCAGTGCAATTGCTGGAGCGCTTCAAAGAAGATCGACTTCTGCCCCTCTAGCCGGAATGGATTCAGTGAATTCAGCAGATAGATCCCGTATTCCTCAGTTGCCTGCCGCACCATCCGCATCGCAGCGTCAAAATCACCCTGCACCTGCACGACCTGCGCGCCGTAGGCCACTGTCTGCGCAAGCTTGCCCGCCGAGATCTTGCCGTCGGGGATGAAGACGAGCGACGGTAGGCCCGCTGCGGCGGCGTAGCTGGCAACCGATGCACTCGTGTTACCCGTCGATGCACAGGCGACGACGCGCGCCCCAACCCAACGAGCGTGGCTGATCCCAACGGTCATACCGCGATCTTTGAACGCGCCCGTTGGGTTCTCACCTTCATGCTTCAGCCACAGCTTGACGCCGGTCAGATCATCGAGGCGGTCATCGCGATAGAGGTTGGTGTTGCCCTCTTGCCGCGACACGATCACATCGTCTGGAAAATCCGGCATCAACTCCCGATAGCGCCAGACTCCAGAGCGCAGCGGATGATCCAGCGTCCCGAGACGGTCATCGAAGGTCGAGCGCTCAAGTGGCGGGATCTCCAGCTCCACCTCAAGCAGGTTGCCCTGGCTATCATTGAGCCGTAGATCTCTCGGATCGAACGTCTCCTCCGTCGCGACTGATCTGAGCTTCACGTAGCACCTCCCCTGGTCCCAAGCTACCCAGCTGATTGTGCCAGCCCGGGCGTGGATATGGGAGGCAAAAAGTACGGGCGGCCCGATGGACCGCCCGTTAGACACATATTGAACGCCGAAGCCCTATCCGTCGTGGAAGCGTGGATCCAGCGCGTCGCGCAATCCGTCACCGACATAGTTGATCGAAAGCACGGCGATAAAGATTGCCATACCCGGGAAGATAACGGTCCACCAGGCGATCGGCAACCAGTCCTTATACGAGAAGAGCAGCTGGCCCCAGGTTGGGATGTCGGGTGGGAACCCCAGGCCGAGGAACGAGAGCGACGACTCGGTGATGATGGCTGAACCAACCCCAAGCGTCGCGGCTACGATAACCGGGCTCAGCGTATTCGGGAGGATGTGCTTGAAGATCAGCGAGGTCCGTGAGGCGCCGATACAATGCGCCGCCTCGATGAATTCCTTCTGCTTGATCGAAAGGAAGGAGGCGCGCACCAGCCGTGCGACCGGCATCCACGCCAGGAGCCCGATGACCCCGACAATTAGCATGAACATACCGATGTTCTGGCCGAACTTCTCCTTCATCGATTCACGGAAAAGGTAGCTGATCAGGAGGAGTAGCGGGAGACTCGGCAGCGAGAGCATCATGTCGGTCAAGCGCATCAGCACCGAATCAATAAATCCGCCGAAGAAGCCTGCGAGCGATCCAACCATCGTGCCGACGGTAACCGAGATGATCATGGCCACCAGGCCGACAGCGATCGAGATTCGACCGCCATAGAGGAGCCGGGCGAAGACATCACGTCCCATATCGTCCGTGCCCATAGGGCGGTCCAGCGATGGTCCCAGCAACTCGTGCTGGAAGTCGATGTCGGTCTGGGGCCTCAGGAACGGACCTATAGCTACGGCAATGATCATAAAGATCAGGATACCGGCGCCGATCATTGCCAGCTTGTGCTTGCGGAAGCGCGTCGCTGCGTCGCGCCAAAGTGTTCGAGGTTTGCGGCGCGAAAGCTGCGAGAGCTGGTCGGAAGCCGCCGCAACGTCGACTTCTGGAGTTCGAGTGTCTGCGCTCTGCCCAGTGACTTCTGCCATTGTGTTAACCCTTCTACACTGTGCCCAGCGCTACGAGTACTTGATCCGTGGATCGAGAATGCCGTAGATCACATCAGCAACAAGATTGAAGAAGACCACC
This sequence comes from uncultured Thermomicrobiales bacterium, assembly GCA_964399615.1. Taxonomy (GTDB): domain Bacteria; phylum Chloroflexota; class Chloroflexia; order Thermomicrobiales; family CFX8; genus CAYNTE01. The sequence continues at coordinate 6,561 of CAYNTE010000002.1, read as the reverse complement.
GCAATCGAGAACATGAAGGTCAACGTCATCACCACTGGCGTGTCGTTGGCCAGAATCGAATCAATCAGCAGCAGCCCGAGACCCGGCACACGGAAGATCTGCTCGGTAATCACTGCGCCGGCAATAACGCCTGGCATCGAGAGAGCCACAATCGTCACCACTGGAATCAGGGCATTGCGTAGCACGTGCCGGTAGATGACATCGCGGCTGGCAAGCCCCTTGGCTCGTGCGGTTCGCACGTAATCCAGGTGGATATTCTCGAGCATCGAGGCACGCACGTAGCGGGTGAATGTTGCAGCCTGGAAGAGCCCAAGCACGGCAATCGGCATGATCGACTGCTTGAGCATCACCCACATCCAGGCCGGCGACCATGTTGCCTCGTCAAGCGTGGATCTGAAGATGAATGGTAATAACTCTAATTGGATACTGAAGAAGAGGATGAACAAGAGTCCACTAAAGAACGTAGGGATTGAGAAGCCGAAGAACGTCAGTGTCGTCGCAACCTGGTCGAAAATCGAATACTGCTTGACTGCCGAGAGTACGCCGATCGGGATAGCGACCAATATGCCGACTAACAAGGCGGTGCCACTGATCCAGATGGTGCGGGGCAGCCGCTCCATCACCAGGTCGAGCACGGGGCCACGGGTGCGGAACGAGGTCAGTTGGTCGTAACCAAAGAGACCAAACTGTCCGAAGGTGCTTGAGGTCAGCCATTTGACGTAGCGAACCGGCATTGGGTCTTCGAGCCCAAGGTCTTTTCGCAACTGTTGGCGAACTTCTGGTGGCACCTGCGGGTTCAGTGCGAGATCCGCGAGGGGATCACCCGGTGCAAGCGCAAGAATCGCGAAGATCACCAAAGAAATCGCCAACAACGTCGGAATCGCGGCAAGGACCCGACGTATGATGTATTGCCCCATCTCTCCTGCTTTCTTCTCTTCCGACCCGGCATCGCGCGGTCACCACGAGATGATGCGTTCGGAATATCTTTCTGCGACGCAAGAACATCGCCAGCGTGTCATTGCCGCTGTCTTTCGGATGTTCTGCACTATAGCACGCGAATTCACATTCTCCTAGAAGGGCACTTCATCGTGCGTACCAAACTGCCACGACTTCGCGCGTGCGTATCGCTTTCTCATACCATCGCTGGAGCCTGAAAATCGCGGATTCTCGCCAGAAACTCGACTTCGACGTATCCTCACGCGAAGCTGCAGGAAGATACCCACGATTTGCCTTGGACTGCCTTCTATATACGCCTAACTCCGCTTAGTGGTTTTCTTCACATTCTGCCCAATAGCTGGAGTAAGGTCTATCGGACTTTCCAGTATTTGATGAATGACCAGAGGCTGGCGTACGGGCTCGACCGCACACCATCCAGTCGCTGGCTGATTGCCGCCACATCGCTGCGCCAAACGATCGGTATCACCACGACATCCTGATACAGCACGGTCAGCAGTTGTTTCCAGAGCTCGTTCTGCTCGTCGATGGCAACGGCGACAGCAGCCCGCTCCACGAGATTCGTGTAATCGGCATTCACGTACTGGCCGACGTTCCCGCCAGTCCAGTCATTCGAGGCAAGCGGGATCTGCTCGGGCGTAAACGATTGGGCCACCCGCAGGGGGTACGGGCTGGCCGTCGAGATGGTGTACATCTCAAGATCGGCTTGAAACCGGCGGAAAGAGTCTGGATTATCCAGACCTGGCCCAAAGTAGACCTGACCATCGATGGCTTTGAGCTCCATGTTGAAGCCGAGACTCTCGAGGTCCGCCTGCACGATCTCCTGAATTTGGACACGCCGCTCGTCAGTGCTGGTCTGAAAGAGGACGACGTGCCCTTTGAACGCGGCAGGGAAATTTACCTGCGCCAGCTTGGTGCGAGCGCCCTCCGGGCTGAACTCCCACGGCCAGTTGAGCTTGAAGCGCGTTGGCACATTGATTATGTCGCCGGTCGCTTCGTGGCCAGCGCCAAAGACCCGATCGACGATGTCATCTCGCCGGATGGCGAGGTTCAACGCCTCGCGGGCGGGTCTGTATCGCCAGATTGGATGATCAGGTTCAGCTTCATCTCTGACGTCACCATCTGGCCCGGCAGGATCGCGCAGATTGAGCACAATGCACTCGACACCGGTCGACGGCGTGAGAAGCAACTGCCCCTGTGATGCGCCCTGCACATACTGAAGCTGCAAATTCTTATCAATCTGCAAATTGACTGCACAATCCGCCGTGCCGTCTTCGAGGACTGCTCGAGCACTCGAGGCGGAGTCGCTGTTCACACCCAGCTCGACCTCGCTGAAATAGGGCAGATCCGCGTCCCAATAGTCATCGAAGACGTCGAAATTGATGGATTCTCCCGGCCTGAATTCGGTGACCTGGAATGGGCCCGTATAAACCGGCATCAGATTGAAGGCCGCGTCGCGCACACCCGTCCCCATCTCCTCACGCAATAGGTGCTCGGGCAGGACGATACCTCGCGCACCGCAGAAGTGATCGATCCAGGCTGGGTTGGGCGCTGAAAAATTCAGCTTGACGGTGTGGTCGTCAATCACGTCAATGCTGGCGATGCGCTCGAACAGGTCCGCGGTAGTCGATTGGGTCTCGGGATCCGTCGCGAATTCCCAGGTGAACTTCACGTCGCCGGCGGTGAAATCTTCACCGTCGTGCCACTTGACGCCCTGCCGGAGCTTCCAGATGACATAGGTGCCGTTGGGATCGAGCGTGCCGGCTTCCACGGTTGGCCACTCGCGCGCAAGGAAGAGCACCGGTTCGATGTTCTCATTCCACTCGAAGAGTGCTTCACCAGCAATGGCCGCGGCGGATCGATCGACATCGCTGGTCGCCAGGTGCGGGTTGAGCGTTACCGGCACGCTGTGATCAATCAGACGCAAACCACCACCAGCGCCCCGCGTTAATTCAGGCGTTCCCGTGGGCGGGGGCGGAGTTGCAGGTGCGGTGGCTGTAACAGCCGGGTTCAAGTCGTTCGTTGCGGTCGCCGCTGGCTCATTGTCGTCGTCGAAGAAGGAACAAGCGGCCAGAAGCGCAGAGATCGACGGAGCGCTCAGCCCGAGAGCGATGGCCCGGCGGAGTATCTGACGACGAGAAAGTGTTCCGCGTGAAACTTCTCTCCAGAGCCGATCAGTATCGGTCGGCCGCTTCTCCACGATGCCCCCTCAGCGTTCTTAACGCGCTTGCCGCAGCCCTGCGTGTATTGCGATCTTGACTGCTGCCCCGACAGCCTCGATCAGGCTTGTGCGACGATGTTCCGATCATGAGTTTAAACGGAATAGTTCATGCTGTGGACAGCCAGTCACCGAACGTGCCGGATAGCGAGATCGGCATGCCGAGACGGATCCTGAGCTCTGGCTCAGGATCCATCGATTTCTCGGAGAAGCTGGGGTGCTAGCGCACGTCCTCAGTCGTCCAGTTCTTGAGGTCGTAGACCGGGGTCGATGCCCAGGTGCTCGGCGTCCAGTTCTGAATACGGCTGTTCACCGCAGCTGCCGCGCCACGCCAAACCAGCGGGACCTCGACGATATCTTCGTAGGCGAGACCCAGCATCTCGGCCCAGATTTCGTTTTGCTCGTCCTGGTCAATCGTCACCTGCGCCTTGTCGTGAAGCTCGTCGTACTTCGGATTGTTCCAGCGTGAGATGTTCGAACCACGCCACTGATTCGCTTGCGAGGCGATCTGGTCGGCCCGGAAGCGCGACGCCCAAGCGATCGGGTACGGACTTCCTGGTCCGTTGGTGTACATCTCGAGATCCGCGTAGAAGTGACCCGTCGTATCGGGGTTGCCGGCGTCCGATGAGAAGAAGACGCTGGAGTCGACCGTCTTGAGTGACACGGCGAATCCAAGCTCTTCGAGGTCAGACTTGATGATCTCTTGCGTCTTCTGCCGCACAGTATTGATCGATGTCTGATAGACGATCTCGTTGCTCTCGAAATCATCGGGGAAGTTGATGGCCGCCAGCTTCTCCTTGGCCTTGTCCAGGTTGTACTCCCACGGCCAGTCCTGCTTGAAGCGCGGCGGCACGTTCAACGAATCGCCAGTTGCCTCACTACCGGTGCCGTAGAGCTGATCGGTGATGACCTGACGCTGAGCGGCCAGATTGATCGCCTCGCGCGCCTCCTTGAACTTCCAGATCGGGTGCTCCGTCGAAGGCTCGCTGAATGCACCGTCGACCTCAGTATGGGGATCGGCGAAGTTGATCATGATCCGCTCAGCGCTGACGCCTGGCACGGCGACCAGCTCTCCAGTGTCACCACCCTCTTCAGCCAGCTGATTGAGCACCTTCGGCTCGACTTGCAGGTTCCAGGCCCAATCCGCCTCGCCCGTGACGAGCACGGCACGAGCTGCAGAGGTTGCGTCGCCGCCACCTTTCATCTGCACGCGATCGAAGTGAGGCTTGCCCGGATCCCAGTAGTCTTCAAACAACTCATAGACCACAACGTCGCCCGGGTTGAACTGCACCACCTTGTATGGCCCAGTACCGATCGGCATCAGGTTAAATGGCGCGTCGGCAGCCTTCGCGCCGACATAGTCGCGCAAGACATGCTCGGGCAACACGAGCGGACCACCGAATGAGTCAAACCAGTTCGGCGTCGGTCCAAAGAAGTTCAGCCTGACGGTGTGGTCGTCAATGATGTCGACGCTCTCGATGTTCGAATAGGAGTCGATCGTCGTCGCGGTGGTGTCCGGATTCGACGCATACTCCCAGGTGAATTTCACATCTTCGGCGGTGAAGTCCTCGCCATCGTGCCACTTGACACCTTTGCGGAGCTTCCAGGTCACCCAGGTGCCGTCTTCGGCCAGCGTGCCGTTCTCGACTGAGGGATATTCCTCGGCCAGATAGAGAATCGGGTTGGCGTCGGAGTCGAAGTCGACCAGAGGCTCCAGACACACCCGCGAGGCGTGGTCGTCCTTGGTGCCTTGCGAGAGATGGATGTTCAGGATCGTCGGCGCTTGCCAGTAGAGCAGCAGCAGATCGCCCATGCCGCCACGCTCTCCGGCTGGCTCCTCAGCATCGCTGCTCTCTTCGGTCTCTGCGCCTTCGGTCGCGGCTTCTGTAGATTCTGATTCTGTGGATTCAGCTTCTGTGGACTCGGCTTCCGTCATTTCCGCCTCGGTGCCTTCAGCCGCTGCCTCGGTCTCCACAGCTTCCTCAGTCTCAGCTTCATCCTGGCCCGATGAAGCTTCAGTCTCTTCGGCCGCTTCGGTGGCGTCGCTGTCGTCGTCATCGTCGCCACCACAAGCAGCGAGCAGCGTGGCGATGGCTGGGGCCGTCAACCCCAGGGCCAGCGAGCGCTTCAAAACATCCCGTCGATTGAGCTTGTTCTCTAATACCTCCGCTCGCAAGCGATCGACGCCACGTTGGTCAATGGACATGAAGATTTCCTCCCGGAATGTACACGGATATTTCTGCTGTCGCGTCGCAGCCCACAACGACTGATCCCCTCGTCCAGCTCGCACATGGGCAGTTCGACGCCCTCTCACGCAATCTCGCGGGCACGCGTTACACACCCGAAAGAGGCGTGCAAGAGGGTTAGTCGGCACTCCTCTCGCAATAGCGAATCGCCCGTCACGAGACTCTGAGAAGTTAGCTCAGAATGTTGGGTGTCGAACGATACGAATGATTAGTCTGGTGGGGATTATAACCACGTCGTGAGGCCACTGGGCAAGCGTCGCGCAACGACACCGCTACAGGCTACCGAAAATTACCCTTATGTCAACGGTTATCCGGTGCTTGCCGCCCGCCGCGATTGCGTGGCCTCAACGTCGATCTCGAGGGTGCTTTCGTCGATCACGACACCATAGTCACGCTCGGCCACCTCCCGTGAGACCAGGCCATCTAGCACATCGGTGCGCACAGCTTCGGGGTCGCGGTCGAGAGGATCGCCATAGCCGCCACCACCGGGTAGCTCAAGGATGACGCGCTCGTCAGGGCCAAACTCACGCATGCCTTTGCCCTCGAACGGCTCTCCCCCTGGCTTGCGGATTGCGCCGAGCATGCCGGAAAGCCCGCCAGCATAGCCCGAGGCCGCGTAGTGCGTACGGTCGAAGAGCGGCGAGAGGGTGTAGGGCTTGCCGGAGCGTACCGAGACCTCCATGACCTGCCCGAAACCTCCGCGGAACTTGCCTGCACCGCCAGAGTCAGGCCGCAGCTCGCGACGGTGCATAACGATGGGCGAGAGCGACTCGATGACTTCGGCTGGCACGCCGGAGATACCGCTGGGGAAGGCCGTGGCGCTGATGCCGTCCTTGGTTGGTCGCGCGCCAGTGCCCCCAGCCGAAAACCAGACATAGGTCCAGGTATCGCCAGCTGCGTCCTCCCCGGTGAACTGGTTGATCCAAATATTGGCTGCGCCATCAGCCATCACCCGATCGGGGATGATTGGAGCGAGCGCACCGAAGATGACACCCGGCAGGAAGTGCCCGATGATGCTGCGCGATCCCACCGCTGCGGGGTGTTGTGCGTTCAAGATGCATCCCTCCGGAGCAGTGACGTGGACTGGACGGAATGAACCCTCGTTGTTGGGAACTTCCGGTGCCAGTGCGCACTTGAGCGCGT
>CAYNTE010000001.1:21304-58215 GCA_964399615.1 uncultured Thermomicrobiales bacterium | reverse complement strand
CGAACTTGTTGGGATCGAAGGAAGGCCGGCTCGCCATCGCTAGCACCTGGCCGGTGTTGGGGTCGATGACGACGGCTGAACCGATCTGATCATCTCCAATGGCATCGTAGAGGGCGCGCTGGAGATCCAAATCGATGGTCAAGACGACATCCTTGGCTGGCTCGGCCTCGACTTCGCCAAGAATGCGACGTGTGCTGCCGTCGGGGGCGACGATTGACAGTGTCCCGCCGCGCTTACCCGCCAGCCACTGTTCAGCAGAAGATTCGACACCACCCCGCCCGATCATGTCCCCAGACGAGTAGCCTTCTTTCGCAAGCTCCGGAAGCTCTTCCGCGGTGATCTCGCTCATGTAGCCGGTGATGTGCGCCGCGGCGGGGCCTAGCGCATAGGTGCGAGCAGGCCACTTCTGGATGGTGACGCCTGGGATCGCGCTCAGGCGTGCAACCAGCTGGGCATCCATCGTGTCGGGGTAGTCCTTGACGGGCATGAACCAGGTTGGCTCGCCGTCGGCGTAGCGTGCCTGGATCTTTTCGGCTGGCATCTCTAACAATTCGGAGAGCTGGCTGAGTAGATCGTCCTCATTCTCGATCTTGCCCGGCACGACGCCAACGCGGCTGATGAAGCCAGTCTCGGCGAGCGGTCGTCCCTTGCGGTCGAGAATCCGGCCCCGCTGCGGCACCTGTGCCGACCACTGGACACGGCCATCCCCCAGGCCGTTGAAGATCAGTGAGGGGGTCCAGTCCACCTTGAACTGGTCTCCGTCGCGAACGATCGGGATCTGGTTGTCATCGGTGAAATCACCGATGCGCGAAGAGGTGAAGGTCACCTGCAGCGGGAAGATCAGATCGTCATCGCGTCCACCGGAGATTTGGGCCTGGATGCGGATCAGCCCAGCCTCGACACCGATTGATTCATAGCGTGCGACGAAGTCTTCCTCGCTGATCTGCTCTTTCGATTGTGAGCTCAGCAGGGCGTACATCTGGCTGTAGGCGAACGACGACCAGGTACGGGCGTATGCCTCGGCGACCTTCTTGGGTGTATCGAGCGCGCTGGGGTCGTGCGGGGTGGGTGAGGCCTCAGGTTCGTTGGTGGCAGTAGGGCCGTCGGATGGCTCGGGAGCGGTTTGGTCGGCCGTGCTTGCGCCGACCCCTGCCTCGGGCGAGTTCTCAGGCGTATTCGATGCAGTGGGGTCGCTAGCAGCAACAGCGGGCGTGTCGTTGTCGTTGCCACCATCGCCACCCAACGCGCTGGCCACCAGAATCGAGCCGCCGATGACGACCGTTAGAATGACGCCGACGATCAGGATCTTCGGCCAGAGCCGGTCTTGCTCAGCTTCGTAGGGCGACCAACTGCTGCGCCCGGACCAACCGCGTCCACCGCCTCGCCCGCTGACCTTGCGGCCAGTGGCGCTGGACGGGAAGTCTCGCGAGCTACTGGAGAATGGTCGAGAGCGCTTGGGAGGGCGGGCCACGTCGAGATTCAAAGCCTTCCGTTGGATGCGACGTCATGACGCCCTGTAAGTGTACGTACCAGTCGCGATGCTTTGCCAGTCAGTCACTGTTTTGGCACCAGATCGGACGCCGCTCTCAACAATCGAACTTGCCGCTGCTTCGTCACGCCTCGCTCAGGCGGGTGTCCGGGTGTGCCAGTCGGTGCGCTCCTGGAAGCTGTTTGCTATGGCGATGGCTCGATTTTCCTCCTTCACCCGCGACGTGATGCTGATCGATGTCGGCAATCCACGCTCGCCAAATCCGTCGGGTATCGCAATCCCTGGCAAGCCAGCGAGATTCGCCGCCGCAAGCAGTTTTCGCCGTCGCCGTGAGGAGAAGAACGCATCGAAGCGCCCGTCGATCGGTGGCGCGACTGTGGGTGTGGTTGGGGCGACCACGGCGTCGTACTGGCTAAAGAGCTCGTCCAGTGCGGCGCATGCGTGCTTGCGCACTCGCAGGGCGCGCAGGTAATCAACGGCGGGCACAGCCAGTGCCGCCAGGGCGTTGACGCGGTCCTCCGGCGCGCTGAGCTCGGCGACGCGGCCCGAACGCAGCAGATCTTCAAAGGCGGCAGCCATCTCGCTCCGAATGACGAGCGCTGCCGACTCGGAGTAGGGCATATCGGGTAGCTCGACAGTCTCCAGCGTGGCGAAGTCTTCCATGACGCCCAGTGAGCGCCGGAAGTTTGTCTCGACCTCTGGATGGAGCTCGACCGCTTCACTCTCGAGAACGCCGATTCTGAATGGTCGTCGCGGCTCATTGCGTGGTGGGTACTGATAGCTATCGCGTAGCGAGCTGGGGTCGTTCTCGTCGCGGCCCGCGATGGCGTTGAGGATCAACCCGCAATCCTCGGCTGTGCGCGCCAGCGGTCCGAGCTTGTCCATCGTCCAGGAGAGCGCCATTGCACCGCGGCGGCTAACCCTCCCGTAGGTGGGTCGCAGACCAGAGAGTCCACAGTAGCTGGCTGGGGAGAAGATCGAGCCCTGCGTCTCGGAGCCGATCGCGAATGGCACAGCACCGGCGGCGACAGCAGCACCGCTACCACTCGAAGATCCGCCCGCCCAGGCACCGGTATTCCACGGCGTCATGCACGGCCCAGTGAAGCTGGCGTTTGGTTGCTCGTAGCCGGCGCCCCCGGCCAGTTCGATCATCGCGAGCTTGGCGACCAGCACTGCGCCGGCATCGCGCAGGCGGGTGATGACTTCTGCGTCGTAATCAAAGACTTGGTCGCGATAGGGCGCTGTCCCCCAGGTTGTTGGATATCCGGCTGCGGCCAGCAGGTCCTTCGCGCCGTAGGGGATGCCGTGGAGCGGGCCACGGTCGAGTCCGGATCGCAACTCCGCCTCGGCGTGTGCGGCCTCTCGCAGTGCTCGCTCTTCGGTGATGGTGACGACGGCGTTGAGCTTGCGCGCCACGCTGTCGAGCCGTTCGAGGAAGAGCTTGGTCAGCTCAGTCGGACTCGTTTCGCCAGCCCGAATCATGCGGTCGAGTTCGGCGACACTTTTGAAATGCAGCTCTGTCACGGTTTTACCCTTCTTCTCGATAGGCCTTGAATACCGAGAACGGCTCGTCGGCATTGGTCAGTGGAAATTTCTGGAGCGTTTCAACTTGCTTCAGCCGGTCGCTGATCATGCGCCGCAGGCGATCCCGCTCGTCCTCCTGCAGCTCACGACCGGCGCCGAACTCAGCCTGTGTGAGCAACGCTTCGATGTACTGATCCTGAGAAGCCATGTAGCCTGCTCCTTCATGGTGATGGCGGTTGCTGATCCGTTTGGGATAGTCTAGCCCGAGTTGTTCCAACTACGGTGTCTGATTGGGTGTCGCTAGTACAATCATGATGCGGGCCAGCTGGCCCGTTCCAACGTTGCTATCGACATTGCACGACGAAGAGACACTGGAGATCATGACTCACGCAATTGCGCACGCTGACCCACATTCAGATATTTCAATTACTCCGCTGCCCCGTCTGGGCACCGAGGAATCAGCTCAATTATTGGCCGATTACGATGTCGGGCCAGCCGACGGCAATGGCCGGCTCGTGGTGGCGGCAATGAGCGGTGGCGTCGATTCGGCAGTCACGGCTCTGCTGCTGCGCGAGCGAGGCTACCGGGTCGTCGGCATGAACATGCGGCTCTACACTCCACCAGAGGGTGAGGAATATCCCAATCCGTGTTGTGCTCCGGAGGCGCTGGAGGATGCCCGCATCGCCAGCCAGCGCATCGGCATTCCCTTCTACCCGATCAACCTGGAGAAGGAGTTCCAGCGCAACGTCATTGACTATTTCGTGGATGAGTACGCACGCGGTCGCACGCCGAACCCATGCTTGGAGTGCAACCGGCACGTCAAGTTCAAGAACCTGATCGACAAGGCCAAGTTCCTTGGAGCCGATTACCTGGCGACCGGCCACTATGCACGCATCGAGCGTGATGCAGATGGTTTCTGCCGGCTCTACGAGGCCGTCGATGAGACGAAGGACCAGTCCTACGTGTTGCACACCATGACGCAGGAGCAGCTGCAGTATCTGATGCTGCCGCTGGGACGTCTGCACAAGTGGGAGGTGCGGGAGATCGCTGAACGCTTCGGCCTCAACGTCGCCAGCAAGCCAGACAGCCAGGAGACGTGCTTTGTGGGCCGTGGCGCGTACGCGGATTTCGTCCTGAAGCGCCGTCCCGGGGTTAATACACCCGGAGATATCGTCACCGTCGATGGTGAGATTATCGGCGAGCACCAGGGGCTGTTGCCGTTCACCGTTGGCCAGCGCAAGGGCATCGGCATTGCCCACAGCGAGCCGCTCTATGTCGTTCGGATCGACACGCGCCACAACCGGCTCGTCGTCGGCACGCGCGATCAGCTGGAGTTCGTGCGGCTGGATGCTGGCCGGGTCTCATTCACCAGTGGCGAGTGGCCCTCCGAGCCCTTCGAGTGTGAGACGAGCGTCCGCTATCAGGGCACCCGTCATCATGCCCAGATCGTGCCGGGTGAGCCGGGGTCGGTCGAGGTGTTCTTCGAGGATGCACCCTATGCCGTCGCGCCGGGGCAGTCCGTCGTCTTCTACAACGGCTCCGAGGTTCTGGGTGGCGGCATCATCGAACACTCCAACACCGCGCTAGAGCTGCGAGCAATCAGCGCATGACCGGCGGGAGAGACTGATGACTCCGCCGATCCTGATCAGCCTGCTCATCGCAACACTCTACGGCTGTGCATTTCATGCGTGTTTTGGCCGCAGATTGTGGCAATGGCCGCTCTTCTGGGGCGTTGCGCTGCTTGGCTTCTTCGGCGGCATCGTGCTTGGCGTTGGACTCGATCTTGACTGGTTGAAGGTCGGGAGCATCCCGTTGCTGGCAGCTACGGCTGGCTCTTTTGTCTGCCTGGCTCTGGCCTGGTTCTTCAGCGAGCCATATGCGCGTCGCGCTGCTGATTGACTACGTTTCGGCCGCGTTTGTGCGACAATCGAGGCCAAAGTGGATTGAAACGTACCGTTTCCGGAAGGGAGTTCGGTTTGGAACAACCCCGCCTGGATGAAAATGAGCATACGAGTCAAGGTGGTGCGCAACGCACGCTCACGATGATTGGTATCGGCGTCCTGGTTCTTCTCCTCGGCATTGGGATACCTGTCGTTCTCTATCTCCTGGGTGATTCTGAGTCATCGGCGCTCGAGAAGCTGCGCGATGTCACCGTCGTCTTCATTGGATTGCTCTGGATTATCTTTGTCCTGATCGTTGGTGTCGGTGTTGGCGTGCTGGTCTGGATCGGATTCCAGATCAAGAATCGCGTCGTGCCGACACTCGAAGAGATCCTGCTCAACGTTCGCGACACGACCACCGAGGTCACCGCCACCGCCAAGCGTGCGCGTGGCACCGGCGAATTCGTCTCCGAAACGGTCGTGACGCCGGTCATCTCGACGCTCGGCACCTTCACACGCTTGCGGAAGACGGCCACCATGTTTGTCACGAAACCCTCCGGCAAGAAGTCGTCGAAGAACAGCGCGAAAGGTGGCTCGTAACGGATGTTCCGGCGGCGTTTATCCAGACGTGAGCGAGCTGTGCAACGCGCGCGAGATCTGATTTCCCAGGATCTTCCAGCTACCAGGCAACCCCAGCCTGACCAGCTTGGCCTCTCATTTGTGACAGGGCTCTCGCTCGGCACGGCCATCGGTATCCTGATTGCCGCGATCCTGCTGGTGCGGCGGGAGCCAGGCTCGATGCCCCTCGTTGGATCGACCCGCATCGAGCTGTTGCCAAATCCAGAACCTTCAGGAAGCCCTCGCGCAACCGGATGGGCCAACGGCTAGCGGTCGCGGATCAACGGCAATGTCGAGCAGTGAATCCCGCCGCCGTTCTTGCGAATCTCGCTGTACGGGATCTCAATCGCCTCGACCCCTGCTTCCGCCAGCCGCTCCACCGTCCGTGGGCAGCCTTCGGAGATCAGAATCTTGCCGGGGCGTAGCGCGAGTGAATTGACGGCATGGCCTTCATCTGGCCAGACATGGACGGGCCGGATCCCCAGATCGCTCAATTCATCGAGGAACCAGTAGGGCAATCTCGTCATGTTGATTAGGGCGACATCGTGATCGACCATGACGATCGCACCGTCGATATGCAGCGCGTGGCCCGTGAGTGGCACCCGAATCAGCCTGACGCCTGATACCGCCAGCGCTTCTTCCAGCTGCCTGGCACCTTCTTCGTTCTGACGATATGAGAGACCGACTGCCGCGGTCGTTTCGTTGAGCATGCAAAAGCTGCCGCCCTCGAGCAGACCGCGGCCGGTGATCGTCCGGATAATCGGCATCCCCAGCCCGGCCAAGACACGGGTGATGTACGCCTCTTCTCCCCGTCGCCCGAAGCCGTAATCCACACCGACCGGACCCATCCGGCAGATGATCGCACCACCGTCGATGGCGATGGCCATATCACGAGTGAAGACTGCTTTGACGTCACCGTCTGATCCACCAACCTCGACGATCTCGACGCCTTCGTTCTCGAGCGCATCTCGCAGGCCATCGTGCTGGCGCTGCATGAGCGCAATGTCTGGCGGCGTTTCGTCGCGCCAGTACCACTGCTCCCGGTCGTCGATGAGCGCCTCGATCGAGTCGTCGTACTTGTCTGGATCGATGGTCTCCATCTCTTTGCCGGGCCGGTGCAACGCGACCATCCTGAGTGCGCCGACGTCGTTGGCGCAGCCCCAAACCCGTCCCCAGACCCGCTCCTGCATGGCTGGGTCCTCGAATGGTGGCTCGGGCCGGGGAGGGATTCGTTCGAGTACGACGTGGTAATACGCCTCGGTGCCACGGATACGCTGACCTTCATCGCTGTGCATTATCTCCACCCTTCAGTCAGTCAAATGCGATCAGTTCGCTGAATCGTCGCAGCGAACGATGTGCTGGTTGCCGGTGTGATAGATCACGGGTCGTCCTTCGACAGTGACGGTCACTTTGAAGCCCGGGACGATGACCTGGGCGTAGGACCGGCCAGGCATTGGACAGCCAAGCGCTGTTGACGACCAGAAGCGCTCACTGAAGCTATCCAGCTCGACGACATCGGGCGAGACGCCGAACTCTTCCACGGCTCGCTGCAGCACAGCATCGATGATAGGTGGCTGCGTCACTGCTGTTTCGGCAGGCGCTGGCTCAAGCGTCGGGCTGGCTGGAACGGTCGGTGAGGCTGTCGACTCAGCATTCGCCTCAGTTGGCTGCGGCTGTGGCGTCGATGATGGTGAGGGCGCTGGAATTGCGGTCGATACCGGTGGTTGCGGGTTTGCGGTGGATGGCGTTGGAGGGGCGTGTGTCTCAGCCTCGCTACCAACGACGCAGCCAGATACAAGCAGCGCCAGCAGCGTCAGGATGGCGATGATGCGCACTTTTTGCGCCCTGCGCCTGTCGGGTTCAGCTTGATCGGACTGAGAACTCAGCATTTCGATGCACTACTAGCTAACGGGTTCATCGGGTTGCCAGCGGGAGGTGAATTGCCCTGCGCGCCACGGCAGAATGACTTCCTCGAAGACCACCTGGATCATTGCGGCGGCGGGGACAGCCACAAACGCGCCGGCTACGCCAAGCAAGGTGCCGCCAACCAGCACCGAGACGAACACCAGCAGCGGATGGATATCGAGCTGCCCACCCTCGACCCAGGGCGAGATGACATACCCCTTGGCATTCTCGATGATGATCGAAGCGATGTAGACCTGGATGACCTTGTCGATACCATCGAGCGCGGCGATGCCGAAGAGCGGCACGCGCGCGAACCAGACACCAATGCGGGGGATCGTCTCGCCAAAGGCCACGATGATCGCCAGCAACAAGGGGAACTGGACGCCAAGGATAATCAGGGCGATATACATCAAAATGCCACAGATGGTCATGACGATGAGTTTGGCGCGCAGATACCGCCCGAGCCGGTCCCACATCTTGGTCAGTACACGCTCCCAAATATCGCGTTGGTTGGGGTGGATCACCGAGAGGGTGAGATTGAGGATGCGTTCCCGGCTCGTCACCAGCATGATCGAAATGAAGAAGATACTCAAGGCGTCGAACGCTACACGGATGAGCGTTGTTGGCAGTCCCAACAGGGTGCTGCTGACACTGGTCGTGATGCTGCTGCTGATGCGGGTGATCTGGGCGTCAAAGGAAGCCAGGCCGGGGTATCGTTCGCGCAGGCTGTCGTAGGCCTGACGTGCGGCCTCGACTTCTTCGGCATACTCAGGGAGATTGCCGCCGAACTCCGCCAGCTCGGTCAGTACCGGTGGCAGCACGAGCCAGCCGAGCAGGCCAATGAAGCCGAACGCGGCCAGGTAAATAATGATGACCGCGAGACCACGAGGAATTTTGAAGCGGGTGAGCGCCTCGGCGGGTTGGGCCAGGGTTGCGGCAAAGAGCAAACTGATGAACAGGATCAGCAGCACGTGTTCCAGGCGAATGAGCAGGAAAACGAGCGCAACCGTGAATATCGCCAGTAGCAGTGCGTAGAAGATCGGCATAGCCTCCCGCAGGGCCGACCGATCGGGATGCTGATCCATAACATTGCTTCCGTATGCGTGCTTGGCACCGTTCTTTGGCGGATAGTACTACGGAATGGGACGGCTGTCCCACCAGTGGCGAAGTACCGAAGTGGTGAGAAGCTGATTATCCGTCGTGTAGGTCGGAGAGGACATTCTCGCAGACTATGACAGCCGGCCGCGGCTACTTTGGAACGCGACGATGGCTACAGATGCGCGGGATTCATGGATCTCGACAGCGCCGGGTGGCCGCGATTCTGGCTGCGCGAGAACGCCGGGCACGCAACCGCCAGCGGGTGATCTTCCGGACGTTGACGCTGGCGGTGATCTTCTTCGGAACGCTGGTCACTGGCGTCGCGTTGCTCTCGCTCATGGTCGGTATCGCGATTTGGGATTCCTATAGCGCGGAGCTGCCCGAGATTGGCAGTTTCGAGGCCCGGCAATTCGAGACAACACGTATTTACGACCGCAACGGCGAGCTGCTCTATGAGGTGAGCGATCCGCAGACGGGATTCCGCACCTACAGCTCACTTGAGAACATCACCGGTAACGGCAGCAACATGTATCTCGTCAACGCCACCGTGGCTGCCGAGGACGCCACCTTCTGGAACAACTTCGGCGTCGATCCCTTCGCCATCGTGCGGGGCGTCTTTATCAACCTCTCAGGAGAAGGAAGTTCCGGAGCATCGACGATCACCCAGCAGCTCGTGCGCCAGCTCTACCCCGACACGATCGGCACGGACGTGAACCTGGATCGCAAGATTCGCGAGGCGATCGTTGCCGTCCAGTTCACGGCGGAGTACGACAAAGAAGAGATCCTGGAGCTGTACTTTAACTCGGTCTACTACGGCAACCGTGCCTACGGTATTGAGGCGGCTGCGCGCAGTTATTTCGATAAGGAACCAGCAGAACTCTCGCTGGCGGAGGCATCGCTGCTGGCTGGTCTGCCGCAAGCCCCAAGTGCCTATGACCCGACGCAGAATCTCGGTGCGGCCAAGGCCCGACAGCGCTATGTGCTGGATGAGATGGTCGAGGGCGGCTATATCACGCAGGAAGAGGCGGAAGATGCTTGGGAGCAGGTTCTGATCATTCAGCCGCACCCGAACCGCCAGATTCAGGCCCCGCACTTCGTCAACTACGTCATCTCTCAACTGGAGAACCAGTATGGCGCGGAGCTGGTCTACCGGGGTGGACTGAGCGTCTACACCACGCTCGATCTCAATCTCCAGCAGCAGGCCGAGTCCGCGCTCACCGAACACCTGGCCGAGATCCAGGATCAGGGCGCGAACACTGGCTCGGTGGTGGCCATGCAGCCGCGTACCGGCGAGGTTCTGGCGCTGGTGGGGTCGGCCGATTACTGGGACGATGCGATTGCGGGGCAGTTTAACATCGCGACATCCGAGCGCCAGCCAGGCTCGGCCTTCATGCCCCTGATTTACGCATCAGCGTTCGAGAAGGGCTGGGGACCGGCGTCGATGATCTTCGACTACCCGGTGCGCTACCAGACGCCGGGCGCACCCTCGGCGGAGTTTGTACCCGAGAATGCCGGTGGCTCCTACTCCGGTGTGATCACCGCGCGTAATGCGCTCGGTAACTCGGTGAATATCCCCTCAGTCAAGGCACTTGAGTACGCGGGCATTGCCGAGACAATCGATCGAGCTCACGCGATGGGCATCCGGACTGGACTCTGGCGCGGACTCGACTTCTACGGGCTTGCCCTGGCGCTGGGTGCGGGCGAGGTGTCGCCGCTGGAGCTGACGACGTCTTACGCGACACTTGCGAATCTGGGTCGCTATATCCCGCCGCAGACGGTGCTGGAGATTCGCGGTGCGGACGGCAACGTCATCTACTCCTATGCTCGCGGTGAAGCCTATGACCACGGCGAGCAGGTGATCCGGCCCGAGACTGCCTATCTGATCAGCGACATCCTGAGCGATGACGAAGCACGTGAACGCCGCTATGGTGAGGACAACGTGCTTGAGTTCCCGAACATGGATGAGCCGGTCGCGGTCAAAGCGGGCACAAGCTTCGACTGGTACGACAACTGGACGGTCGGCTATTCGACTGATCTCGTGCTCGGTGTCTGGGTAGGCAATGCCGACAACACCCCGATGCGTGACCTGGAGGGTATCGTAGGCGCCGCGCCGATCTTCCACGAGATCATGGCGAGCAGCCATGAGGGCACACCTTCGCAGGCGCTGGTGTTGCCAGATGGCCAAGCGGCACCGGATGAATTTGAACAGCCGGACGGCATCATCGAGATGCAGCTTTGCAGCGCAACTGGCGGCTTGCCAAGCGACGGTGATCAGACATTTGACGCACTCGTCGATCAACGCGCCCGGCCAACGACAGATTGTTCGCAGCTGACGGAGTGGCAGTATCGCGAGCTTCAGGCTGCGCTCCAGGCATTCTCGGCCGATGGGAGCCGGTTCACTGCCGACGGCTCACAGGCACTGATGAACTATGCGGCCGAGGTGCGCGGTGGCGTGAGTTTGCCGGACGACCCTGTCGAGCCGACACCAACCCCCACGCCGACGCCGACACCCACGCCGACCCCGACTCCGACTCCGACGCCGGCCCCAACGGCCACACCTGCCCCGACCGCAACGCCGACGTCGACACCGACGCCAACGAGCGGTGACGATGATGACGACTCGGGCTCGCCTGGCCAGCAGGTGACAGTGCCGAACTTGGTCGGTATGACACAGAATCAGGCGGCCGCCGCGCTCGCCAACAGCGGTCTGGAGCTTGGTGGAGTCTTCTTCGTGACGCAGGATGATCTGCCGCCTGGTGTGGATATTACGGTGGTTGATGTCGGTCAGATTCTGCTGCAGAGCCCCAATGCTGGCTCGCAAGTGCCCTCTGGATTCCAGGTTTCGGTCGCGATTCGAGGAGAATAAGCGGCGAGTATC
The DNA here is from genome assembly GCA_964399615.1 of uncultured Thermomicrobiales bacterium. Classification (GTDB taxonomy): domain Bacteria; phylum Chloroflexota; class Chloroflexia; order Thermomicrobiales; family CFX8; genus CAYNTE01. The sequence continues at coordinate 46,823 of CAYNTE010000001.1, read as the reverse complement.
TCCTGCCGGTTCGGTACACAAAATTAGGGCCGCCTTGTTATAGTAGCGACGAGGGTACAAGTGTCGCGGGGACAGACAGGAGGCCGCCCACGTTGCTCGAGAATTACGCAATAATCGGCATCGCTTTGGTGCTGGCCGTGGTCATGGGCGGCTCTCTGCTGCTCGTTGGCACACTTATCCGTCCCAGACGGCCGAATCCCAAGAAATCGCAACCATATGAATCGGGTGTGCCGGACATCGAGCCACCCGAGCACCGCTACACGCCGCGCTACTACGTGGTGGCGCTCCTCTTCGTCGTGTTCGATGTTGAAGCCATCTTTCTCTTTCCGTGGGCTGTGGCCTTCGACGCATTGGGGCTGTATGGCTACATCCAGGCCGTTGCCTTTATCTCTATCCTGCTCTTTGGCCTGGCCTACGAGTGGAAGAAGGGTGGCCTCGAATGGGTATGATGGAAAATCGATTTGACGACAATGTTCTGACAACCTCGGTCGACTGGCTCTTCAACTGGGCACGACGCTCTAGTCTGTGGTGGCTGCAGTTCGGGTTGGCGTGCTGTGCGATCGAGATGATCGCGGCGATGCAACCTCGTTTCGATATGGGCGAGCGCTTCGGCATGCTCTTCCGCGCCTCGCCGCGCCAGGCCGATATGATGATCATCGCCGGCACCGTAACCAAGAAGATGGCCCCCGTCGTACGCACGCTCTACGACCAGATGGCTGACCCCAAGTGGGTGCTGTCGATGGGCTCGTGCGCCAATGTCGGCGGCCCGTTCGATACCTATGCAGTGGTCCAGGGCGTCGATCAGGTTATCCCGGTCGATGTCTATGTCGAAGGCTGCCCGCCGGTGCCAGAGGCGCTCTACTATGGGGTCTTGCAGCTGCAGAATGAGGTCATCAAGTACGACCGCATCGTGCGCAAGTCCGGCGTCGAAGAGGCGGAGCGGCAGCGTGAGGCGCACCGTCAGGCACTGCGCGAAGCACTCGGCCGGCCGACTCCACCAGAGCGACCACTGGAAGTTGTGAGCCGCTAGACGCTTCGATCTCATGGAAAGTGTGCGATTCGATGGCTGACGATCAAGCAAACGGTCAAGGAATGTCCAGCGGTGAACCGCCGGTCTCAAGCTCTGAGCTGGAGTCCATCAAGAGTGAATCGCCCTGGATGACCGAGATCGCTGAGCGAAACCTCACCGAGCGAGCGCACGATAAGACTGGCATCGCGAAGATCGACCCAAGCTGGGTGATCACTGGTTTCTGGGGACCGCTCAGTGAGGATCATCCCGCCATCGTGGCGCTGCGAGCGCTCTTTGGCGAGCGTGTGCTGGAGACGATTTTCTTTCGCGACGAGGTGACGATCCGCGTCGACCCCTCTATCTGGATCGACGCGATGACGGTGCTGCGCGACGATCAGGACCTCTCCTACCGCTTGCTGAGCGATTTGACGGCGGTCGACATGTTGCGCTTGCGGCCCTCCCCTCGTTTCGATGTTGTAGCCACGCTCTATTCGATCAAGCGACGCTGGCGGCTGCGCATCAAGACGGGCATTGAGGAGGACCAGTCAATTCCAACGCTGACGCAGGTCTACACGGCAGCTGGCTGGCTGGAGCGCGAGTGCTACGACATGTTCGGCATCACCTTCGAGGGACACCCTGATTTGCGACGGATGTTGCTGGCCGAAGATTGGTCGGAAGGTCACCCGCTTCGCAAGGATTACCCGATTCGTGGCTACTCGCCCTACATCGAACCTGGCTTTGAAGAGGGAGCGGCGAAGCGCGTCAAAGATTTCCGGAGGCTCTAAGACATGTCGTTTGCAGCTGCAACCAAAGAAAATAGCGGCGAATTCGGCACCTGGCAACTGGAGGATGAGCGCGACCTCGGTGGTGGCCGTCGCGAGATGATCCTGAACATGGGTCCGCAGCATCCCTCGACGCACGGCGTGATGCGGCTGCTCCTGACGCTCGATGGTGAAGTGATCGTCAGCGCCGACCCGATCATCGGCTATCTCCATCGTGGCATAGAGAAGATCGGCGAGAAGGTTCGCTACAGTCAGTTCACCCCGTGGACCGATCGCACGGACTACGTAGCGGCTCCACTCAACAATCTCGGCTACATCATGGCGGTCGAAAAGTTGTGCGGCATTGTTGCGCCGGAACGCGCGCAGTATCTGCGGGTGATCATGGCGGAACTCTCACGCATCGCTAGCCACTGTGTCTGGCTCGGCACGCATGCTATCGACATCGGTGCGCTCTCGGTCGTGCTCTACACCTTCATCGAGCGCGAGAAGATTCTGGATATTTTCGAGCAATTCTGCGGCGCGAGACTGACGACGAACATGATGGAGATCGGCGGCTTCTCGCGCGATATCAAGCCCGAGACGATTGAACTGATTGAGAAATTCCTCGATGAGTTCCCCGGCGCGCAACAGGATTGGGTCGATCTCTTGACCGACAACCCGATCTGGCTGGCGCGAACGCGAGGTATCGGCGTCATCGAACCGGAAGTTGCGCTGGATTACGGCCTGACCGGAGCATGTCTGCGTGGCAGCGGAATCAATTACGACGTTCGCAAGGCCCAACCGTATTTGATCTATGACCGGCTCGATTTCGAAGTGCCGCTCGGCTCGAATGGCGATGTCTTTGACCGCTACATGGTGCGCATGGAAGAGATGCGACAGGCGATGAAGATCATCCGCCAGTGCCTCGATCAGATGCCTGCTGAGGGGCCAATCATGGCGAATGATCTGAATTATGTGATCCCGCCGCATGACACTGTGCTGCGCACGGCCGAGGATATGCAGCGGCACTTCGTCTGGGTGATCAAGGGTTTCAACGCACCCAAGGGCGAGGTGTATCACGCGATCGAGCAGTCGAAGGGAGAGCTGGGATATTACATCGTTTCGGATGGGTCCAGCGTACCCTATCGCTTACGTATCAAGTCGCCTGATTTCGTGAACCTGCAGGTATTGCCGTATATGGCGGAGGGGGCGATGGTGGCGGATGCCGTAGCCTTGATTGGGACGATAGATATCGTGCTTGGGTCCGTCGATCGCTAGAGAAGCGTCTCGGGATCGGGCCGGAATCTGAGGGCCCGATGGGGTACACTGACCAAGCGCCATTCTGGCGAGCCAGATCCCAGCTCCGGGGGTAGCGGATCTGGTGGAGAACGAAGGGGGAGATAGGCCGCCGCATGGTCGACCAGCCATTCTGGATCACGATCATCTCGGCTTTCATCGTACTCAACGTCATGCTCGTCGGCATGGCCTATATGACGTGGTTCGAGCGCCGCATGCTCGGTGTAATGCAAGACCGATTGGGGCCAAATCGCACCGGCCCATTTGGGCTGTTCCAACCACTTGCCGACGGTGTGAAGCTGATTGCCAAGGAAGATTTGCGACCTGCTGGGGCAGACCGCTGGATCTTCCCGATTGCCCCGTTGATTACCTTTGCAACCGCCCCTCTCATTGCCCTCTTTATCCCCTTCGGGGAGACAGTCACGATCTTTGGCCAGGAGATCCGGCTCTGGGTCTCCGACATCAACGTCGCTGTTCTCTTCATCTTCGGCATCAGCAGTGTCGGCTCATACGGGGTCATCCTCGGCGGCTACTCGTCGGGCAACCGCTTCTCGTTGCTCGGCGCGCTGCGCTCCGCGGCACAGGTCATCAGTTATGAGATCGTGCTGGGTCTTTCGCTGGTCGGGGTCTTTATCCTCTCCGGCTCGCTTTCGCTGGTCGATATCGTGAACCAGCAGTCGCAGGCACTGAATGTCGACCTTGGCTTCATCGATTTCAATTTGCCCAACTGGTACATCTTCTCGCAGCCGCTCGCCTTCGTGCTCTTCATGATCGCTGGGGTGGCAGAGACTAACCGCCCACCATTCGACTTGCCAGAGGCGGAGACGGAGCTGATCGGTGGATTCCACACCGAGTACTCGGGCTTCCGCTGGTCGTTCTATTTCCTGGGTGAATTCATTGCGGTTATCGTGATCTCGCTGCTGGCGGCGACACTCTTCCTGGGTGGCATCAACGGCCCGATCGCCGATGGCATCTGGTGGCTCTTCCCGAAGATGCTCATCTTCCTGTTCTTCTTTGTTTGGTTGCGCGCGACACTCCCGCGTTTCCGCTACGATCAGTTGATGGGGCTGGCCTGGAAGGTGCTGCTCCCGCTCGTGCTGGCCAACGTGGTCCTGACTGGGTTCTTTGTGTTGCTCCGCAGCGGGGAGATTTTCTAAGCGATGTCGGCTGAAGTACTCGTCTTCGACATCCTGGCGATCATTGCGGTGCTCGGTGCACTTGGGGTGGTCGTCTTCCCGAACCCGGTCCACAGCGCCGTATCGCTGATTGTTTCGACGCTCAATGTTGCCGGTATCTTCATCATCCTGCATGCCGAGTTCATGGCTGCCGTCCAGCTCGTCGTCTATTCGGGCGCGATTTTGGTGCTGATTCTCTTTGTGGTCATGCTGGTGCGGGTCGATGATCTGCCGGAGTTTCACGGCGGCAACCCGGTGCAGTTAGCCTTCGCACTCATCATCGGTCTGGCCCTGCTGGGCGAGATGGCCGCCGCGATTCTGACTCGTACCGTGGTCGGGCGGCCTGGCCCCTGGAGTCCGGAAGCCGTGCAGACGGTCGGTGGCAATATTCAGGCACTGGGTCAGGTGCTCTACTCGGGCTATGTGCTGCCGATCCAGGTCACAGCCATCGTGCTGCTGGCCGGCACCATCGCCGCGCTCGTTCTTGCCCGTCCCGACGAGGCAACCGCTCCGGGCCAGACCAAGCGTTCGGGCTTGATCTCGCTCGGCCACCCGCGTGGCACGGACCGCCCGCTGCCGGAGCTTTCGCCTGCGCTGATCGCCAGCCAGGAGGGTGAGATGCCGGGAGTGCGAGTCGAAGATGGCTTGATCATGGTCGACGACGCTGAGGCCTTCACGGACACGGCCGCCTGGGCGGGTGGCACGGTTCGTGAGGATGAGGAGAGCTGATCGATGGCTGAATTGACGGCAACACATTTCCTGCTGCTCAGCGCCGCGCTCTTCATCATCGGGATGATGGGGGTGTTGACGCGTCGCAATGTGATTACGATCTTCATGTCGGTCGAGCTAATGATCAACGGCGTCAATGTCTCGCTGATCGGCTTCGCCTGGGAGCAGAACAGTCTGACTGGTCAGGTGTTCGCACTATTTGTCATTGCGGTGGCCGCGGCGGAAACCGTCGTCGGTCTCGGTATTATCATGGCCCTGTCGCGTCGTGTGGATTCGGTGGACGTCGCCGATGTCCGGCTATTGCGTGAGTAGCGGCGTGCTGATGCATGCCGCCACGTTCGGAGAGAGCGCCAGCTAATGCAGGATCTGCTCATCTTCATACCACTCCTCCCGCTGCTTGCGGCGGTAGTGAACTATATTGTCGGGCGCTGGTACTTCCGGTCGGCGACGGCCTACGTTGCGATCGCCACTATCGGCGCATCGTTCGTCCTCAGTGTGCTCTCGTTCATCGATCAGCTCGATAGCGATGAGCCGATTCGGCAGCATCTCTATACCTGGATTCCGGCGGGGCAATTCGACATCCCACTGAGTCTGATGGTCGATCATCTGACGGCGGTCATGCTGCTGATCGTGACCGGCGTTGCGTTGCTGGTGATGATCTACTCGGTCGGCTACATGCAAGGCGACCCGAGTTACTACCGCTTCTTCGCCTTCATGCCGTTCTTCGTCTTCTCGATGCTGATGCTGGTGATGGCTGATAACTTCCTGGTGCTCTTCTTCGGCTGGGAAGGTGTCGGTGTCGCCTCGTACCTATTGATCGGGTTCTATTTCCGGCGGCACTCGGCCAACCAGGCCGCCAAGAAGGCGTTCATCGTCAATCGAATTGGTGACTTTGCCTTTGCGGTCGGCATCATGCTGGTCTTCTGGAAGATGGGCTCGCTCGTCTTCAGTGAGGTCTTCCCGAATATTGCGGGACTCGGCAATACGACCGTCACCATCATGGCGCTGCTCTTCTTCATTGGCGCGGTCGGCAAATCGGCACAGTTCCCGCTCTTCGTCTGGTTGCCAGACGCTATGGAGGGTCCGACACCTGTCTCGGCCCTGATGCACGCGGCCACGATGGTGACGGCGGGCATCTACATGATGGCACGGCTCTTCCCAATCTTTGTCGAGAGTGATGATGCGCTGCTGGTGGTGGCGATCATCGGCGCGGCGACGGCCTTCATCGCTGGCACGATTGCCTTGACTCAGTTCGATATCAAGCGTGTGGTCGCCTACTCGACGGTCTCGCATCTCGGATTCATGGCTTTCGCCATCGGTGTCGGGGCGTTTACGGCTGCGATCTTCCACCTGATGACACACGCCTTCTTCAAGGGATTGCTCTTCCTGGGCAGTGGGTCAGTCATCCACGCGGTCGATGGCAATCAGGACATGCGCAAGATGGGCGGCCTGAAGAAGTACATGCCGACGACGTTCTGGACGTTCGTGATCGCGGCGGCATCGAACGCGGGCATCATCCTCTTTGCCGGTTTCTGGAGTAAGGATGAGCTGATCGTCAGCGGCTGGCTCGACAATCGCTATGTTCTGACGATTATCGTGCTGGTGGCGGCCTTCCTCTCGTCGCTCTATATCTTCCGCGCTACCTTTATGACCTTCCTCGGCGAAGAGCGCTTCGATTCCAAGGAGGTCCACCCGCACGAGTCACCGGCAAGCATGACAGTGCCGTTGATCATCCTGGCGATTCCTGCGGCGCTGATCGGTTTCCTGGGCTTCCCGCCGGAGAACGGCTGGATCCACGATTTCTTGGAGCCGAATTTCACGGTGCTGGCCGAGGGCGCACATGCAGCAGAGCATCGTGTCTCGACAGCGATGACGGTGACGTTCGGAGCCATCTCGACAGCACTGGCCATCGGCGGCGCGATCATCATGTACCTGGCATACGTCAAGAAGCACCCGGCCTTTGCGCCCGATCTGTGGGTGAGCAGGGCACGCGGCGTGTACACGCTCTTCGTCAACAAGTGGTATCTGGACGAGATCTACGAGCGCTACATCGTGCACCCGCTCTACTGGTTCTCGGAACGAGTGCTCTGGCAAATTATTGATGTCCGCATCATCGATGGCATCGTCAACGGTGTCGCGGGTCTCGTGAATTTCTCATCAGGACAGCTACGCAAGGCGCAGACTGGTTTCGTGGCGAATTACGCGCTGGCGATTGCAATCGGGGCGGTGGTGGTGATCGGCCTGGCGTTCGTCTTCCAAAGTAACCTCATCGGCGGATAGGGAGCGCGCGTGGATAGCGTACCGATACTAAGCATCACAACCTTCCTGCCGCTCGTCGGGGCGTTGGTGCTCTTCTTCTGGGCATCGGTAACGCCGCAGATGTCGCGGCAAATTGCGATCGTCTCAACAGCGCTCACCTTCATCGCGTCGCTGGCCATGCTGGCTGCGTTCGATACGGGCGAGTCTGGCATGCAGATGACCGAGCACCTCTCGTGGCTGCCAAGTGTCGGCGCGAATTACGAGATGGGCGTCGATGGCGTTTCGGTGCTGCTGGTGGTCATGACAACGCTGATCAGCTTCCTGGGGGTGATCGCTGCTCAATCGATCAAGTTCCGGCGGCGCGAGTTCTATATCGCTCTGCTGCTGCTGGAAACGGGCATGGTGGGCGTTTTCTTCGCAGTCGATCTGTTCCTGTTCTACATCTTCTGGGAGTTGATGCTGGTGCCGATGGCGCTGCTGATCGGCATCTGGGGCAGCAACAATCGCGTCTATGCCGCAGTGAAGTTCTTCCTCTACACGCTCTTCGGATCCCTGCTGATGCTGGTCGGTATTGTGGCGCTCTACTGGGAGTATTACGACCAGACGGGCGTTCGCACGCTCAACATCCTGCAACTGGCTCAGGGCAACTACAGCGATACATTCCAGTTCTGGGTCTTCTTGGCATTCTTTATCGCCTTTGCGGTCAAGGTGCCGATGTGGCCGTTCCACACTTGGTTGCCAGATGCCCACGTCGAAGCGCCAACGGTGGGCTCGGTGCTGCTGGCTTCCGTGCTGCTAAAGATGGGCGGCTACGGGATGATCCGCTTCAACCTGTCGTTGACGCCGGACGCAGCACGTGATCTCGCGCCCTACATTATCGTCTTGTCGCTGATCGGCATCATCTATGGGGCGTTAGTTGCGCTCGTCCAGCCCGATATGAAGAAGCTGGTGGCCTATTCGTCGGTGAGTCATATGGGATTTGTGACGCTGGGGATCTTTGCCTTCAATATGCAAGGTCTCTACGGCGCGATGATCGTGATGCTCTCGCACGGCTTCGTGACTGGCGGACTCTTCTTCTGTGTCGGTGTGCTTTACGACCGCGCCCATACGCGTGAGATCAGCAAGTTCGGCGGAGTCGTGAGCAGGATGCCGGTGTTCGCGGCATTGTTCGGCTTATTTACGCTGGCTTCGCTCGGCCTGCCTGGGCTGTCTGGCTTCGTTGGCGAATTCTTGTCGCTCGTCGGCGCGTTCAACGTCCACCGTTGGGCGGGCGTCATCGGCATGTCGATCATCATCTTCGCGGCGTGGTACATGCTCTGGCTCTATCAGCGAGTGGTGCTGGGCCGGGCTGAGGGCGAGCCGCCAGATCCAGGCGATACAGCACTACCTGCAGTCACGGGAGCGTCCACTGATGCTGAGCCGCAGACCATGGCGCATGAGAGCGAATGGCCAGTTGATGAGTATGGCGTGGAGCAGTGGCCAGACGCGAACCGGAATGAATTGATTGCATTGATCCCGCTGGCGGCGTTGACGATAATCCTCGGCGTCTGGCCAGGTCCGTTTATGGAAGTGATGCAGGCGACGTTCGAGCACATCATCTCAGGGTTTGGCGGAGCTGGCATCTAAGCGCTAGCTGGCGTTGGGGACGTTGAGGAAGAAGGGCAAGTCATGCCGGGCCTGGAGCTCATAAATCCAGATCTCACGCTCGTCATTCCAGAGCTGATCGTTCTGGGCGTGGTTCTGCTTTGCCTGGCGCTCGACCTGGCGCTACCGCGAGAACGGCAATTTATCTTGTCGTATGTGGTCGTCGCCGGTTATGCCGCTGCCCTGATCGCCACCTTCTTCTATATCGATACGAACGAATCAACGTTCGGGTCGATGTTCCGGGCTGACGATCTGCGCGTCTTCGTCAATATCATCGTCTTATCCGCCGGTATCCTCTCGATCCTGGTGGCGTCGAACTACCTGAAGTCACGCGCTGAGCCTGGGACGATGCCGCTGCCGGAGTATTACGCGCTCATCAGTCTCTCAATCCTGGGGACAATGCTCGTGGGTGCGGCAGGCGATCTGGTGATGATCTTCCTCGGCATCGAGTTGGGATCGCTCGCCACCTACGCGCTGACTGGCTTCGCCCGGCACCGCACGACATCGCTCGAAGGCGCGTTGAAGTACTTCTTGCTGGGCCTCTTTGCCTCAGCGATCCTGCTCTATGGCATGGCCTGGACCTACGGCGCCACGGGCACGACCAATCTCAACGCTATCGCGGCAGAGCTTGGTGGTGTGGTGACTGAGGGCGACATCGAAGCCTCACTGCTGCTGGCACTGTTGCTGTTGATCGTTGGCCTTGGGTTCAAGGTTGCGGCGGTGCCGTTCCATATGTGGACGCCGGACGCCTACCAGGGCGCGCCTACTCCAGTCACTGCCTACATGTCTGTCATCCCCAAGGCAGCTGGACTGGTGGCGATGGTGCGCATCCTGGCGCAGGCGCTCGAACCACTCCGGGACGAGTGGTCGATCATCGTCGCGGTACTGGCTGTCGTGACGATGGCCTACGGGAACATCGTTGCGATCACACAGCGTGACGTCAAGCGTATGCTGGCCTATTCATCGATCGGTCACACGGGCTATATGCTGGCTGGGCTGGCCGCGTTCGGCGGAGTCAACGACCCGCAAGATGATATGTCGGTCACCTCGGTGCTCTTCTACCTGCTGGCCTATGCATTTATGAATATCGGCGCGTTCGCCGTCTGCATCTGGCTGCAAGATCGCGGCCGTGATACTGATGTTGACGACTTCCGTGGGCTTGCGAACCAGTCACCTATCGCGGCGTTAGTGATGACGCTCTTCTTACTCTCACTGACTGGGCTTCCACCGTTGGTGGGCTTCTATGCGAAGTACTACGTCATCGTGGCCACGATCAACGCCGGCCTCTACTGGCTCGCTGTCGCGATCGTGCTGGCCTCGGCGCTTTCGGCCTTCTACTACCTGCGAATCATCGCCGTAATGTACTTCTCCGATGCGGAGCAGCCAGCTCCAATCGGCCGTACTCCCATGCTGGGTGCCGGCATCCTCACGATGGTGGCAGGCACGGTGCTGGTGGGTATTTTCTCCAGCCAGGTGCTAGATCTGGCGCAGCGGTGGGCGGACGCTTTCACGATCGCGGTCGGATAACGACACAGCCAGGTACCTTGCTTCGAGGTTACGGCTTGCATGGAGATGGGGGATGCGCTGATGACCTCTGCGCCCACAATCAGTGTTCAGATTCAGCCACACCATCAACCCTACGAGGCTATGCGGGACGCTTGGCGTGCGGTGGAAGCGCTCGGAGTTGACGGCATCTACAACTGGGACCACCTCTCGCCGCGTTTTGGGGATCTGGACGGCAACACGTTCGAGTGCTGGACGACACTCGGCTCTATGGCTGAGGTGACTGAGCGCGTCACAATCGGGCCGCTGATTACCAATGCTGGCTTTCGTAACCCCGGCCTCATGGCGGATATGGCGCGGACGGTCGATCATGCCTCCGGTGGACGCCTGGTGCTAGGGCTCGGCGCAGGTGGCTGGACGCGGGATTTTGACGACCTAGGCCTCGACCCGACTACGGCTGGGGAGCGGCTGCGCGCGATGGAGCAAGCAATCGGGTTGATGCGAGAGCGCTGGCAGACAAAACATCCCGTGCCAGTGCGTGGCTCGATCCCGATTCTGATCGGCGGCAATGGCGAGAAGCTGACTCTCCGTATCGTCGCTGAACACGCTCAGATCTGGAACGGCCAGGGCGACCCCGAAGAGCTCAAGCGCCTGAACGGCGTGCTGGACGGTTGGTGCGAGCGTGTGGGGCGCGATCCAGCCGAGATCGAACGCTCTGTTCTGCTCATTCGCCCATATCAAGCCGAGCTGGCCGATGACTATCTGGCGGCAGGCATCACCCATCTCATATATAGCGTGCGAGCGCCGGAGAATGACTTGGGTCCCGTCGAACACCTGCTGGACTGGCGCGCGAACCTCTAGGCCTGTCCACAGAAATGATGAAGACGCCGCCAATTGACGGCGGTGTTGATCCCCCATATACTGGACGCGGTTCAAATGAAATTGAACGTGTGTACGGGCCGCAACGATGCGGGTCAGTCTTGTACCTATCACATGCGGGGAGGACAGGTACGTGGCGGATGGTGATGGCAGGTGGAGCGATCTGGCGCCATATCACGAGTTGCGGACGATCGAGGAGCTGCAAGTCGTTGCTCACCCGTTGCGCGTCAAACTCTGCCGCTTGCTCAAGGAGCGGGAGTACACGGTCAGGGAGCTGAGCGCCTTGCTGGGCGAAACCTCGACACGGCTCTACTACCATGTTGCTGAACTGGAGCGGGTCGGATTGGTGAGGCTGGTGCGGACCGATATCGTGAATGGTCTGACGCAGAAGTACTACCGTGCGGTTGCACGGTATCTGACTGTCCCCTTCACGATGCTCCAGGATGAGCGGGGCACGGAGCGAGCGATGGCTGGGGTCGAGTGGTACGCATCGTTGCCGGAAGCTGCGGCGAAGGATGTGCGTGTCGCGCTGACGGAAACGATCGACGATGCTACTCCAGATTTTGTCTATATTACGCGCACCTTCGTTCATACGACCCAGGAGCGGGCGCGGGAGATTGTCGCTCGGCTCAAAGAACTTCAAGGGATGGTGGAAGCAGCCGATGAAGAAGGTGGTGACTTCCGCATCAGCTTCACTGCAGTACTGGTGCCGACGGTGAATTTCGTGGCCGAGCCGTCGAACGATCTGGCCGATCCGGCGGAGGCACCCGCCAATGATTGAGGTTGAAAGGAGTGGGGTGCGACGAGATTCGACGTTCGACGCATGAATTTTGGGGTATGAGCGCTTCTACAGGGGCGCGTGGAGTGGCATGGAGGGGTCAAGATGGCACGATGGTTTGATCGTGTGGATGATGAGGTCGATGGCCTCTTGAGTGCGGCAATCGACCGGCGACGGTTGTTGCGTGGGTCGGTATTCGCCGCAGCTGCGCTCGGTATGGCGCCGCTGCTGGCTGCCTGTGGCGGCGACGATGACGACGATGACGATGGTGGCGACGCAACCGAAGCCGCCGAAGAAACCGAGACGACTGAGGAAACCGAAGAAGCTACCGAGGAGGCCGAAGAGACCCAGGCTGCGGCGGGAACTGAGGCAGCCGGAGACGAAACTGAAGCAGAGACCGAGACTGAGGCCGCCGAGGAGACTGAAGCGGCAGAAGAGACCGCAGAGGAGACTGAAGCTGCCGAGCAGCCCGCTGGTGGCGGTGGTGAGCTGATCTTCGTCCGTGCCAGCGATAGCGATGGACTCGACCCGCAGCGGACCGTTGCCGGACCGTCATGGGAAGTCTTCCGCAATATCTACGACACGCTCATTTCAATCAATGATGCGCTGGAGTTCGAGCCGCTGATCGCTGAGGCGTGGGATATCTCGGACGACGGGCTGACCTACACGTTCACGATCCGGAGCGGCATGAAGTTCCATGACGGCACGGATGTAAATGCTGAAGCCGTTAAGTTCACCTTTGACCGGGCGATCGATCCCGATGATCCATCTCAGGTAGCCTCGTTCATTGCAGGATTTGAATCGGCGGAGCTGGTTGACGAGTCGACCGTGGCCTTGAAGATGAGCGCGCCGTCTGCTCCATTCCTCAGCAACATCGCTGTTGAATATTTCGGTATCTTGCCGCCGGGAGCGGTCGAGGAGATGGGCGGCGATTTTGCCAAGAATCCCGTTGGCTCGGGGCCGTGGATCTTCAGCGAATGGAATGAAGGCTCAACGCTCTCGCTGACGCCGAATCCGGAGTACACGAATTACCGAACCTATGTGGAGAATACAGGGCCGCCGCTCGCCGACAAGCTGACCTTCAAGGTGATCCCGGAAGGCCAGACACAGCTTGCGGCAATGCAGACCGGCGACGCGAACGTGGTAGTACCGCCGACATCAGAGGTGAAGCACCTCCAGGACGATAGCAACTTCCAGGTGTTGATCACTGAGGGCGGCACGAATATCACCTACATCGAATTCGCCATGCAACCACTCGAAGAGCCGGTAGGCGACCCAGTCTTCTTGCCACCCTTCGATGACATCAAGGTGCGGCAGGCAGTAGGGTACGCCATCGATGCCCAGACGATCGTCGATGTGGTGCTGGAGGGGCTGGCAGGTCGCAACTTCGGTATGTTGCCCAGCGCACTCTATCAATATGACCCCGGCATCGAGGAGTTCGGCTTCCCGTATGACGTCGACAAGGCGAAAGCGCTGCTCGATGAAGCTGGCTGGGTCGAGGCGGACGGTGGCCGGGAGAAGGATGGTCAGAAGCTTGAACCGGTCTTCTGGATGATCTCGACCCCGACGAATCAGCAAGTTGGCCAGGTGTTGCAGAATCTGTTCTCGGCAGTCGGGATCAACATCAGCCTGGAGCTGCTAGAGATCGGCACGATGATCGCTCAGCTTCCAGAGAACACGCACAACTTCGACATGGTCAACGTCGGGTGGCCCGAAGCCGATGTCCTCTCGGTTATCTCAGACTTCAACTGGGGATTTGGGTACTACAATCCTCAGGAATATATGGACCTGATCCAGCAGGGTCGCGAGACGCTGGACGCGGACGAGCGCAAGCAGATCTACTTCGAAGCCCAGAAGCTCGTACTCGCAGATGCGGCTGCGATCCCGCTCTGGACACTGCTCGGCGTGTTCGCGGCGCGTTCGTTTGTTCAGGGCTTCCATCTCGATTCGGGGGGCTATCCGATCTGGGTGGATGCCTGGATTGAAGAATAGGGAGCATTCTTGGGCCGGTTCATTCTCTATCGGCTGGTAAGCATCATCCCGGTCTTGATCGGGATCTCGATCGCGGTGTTCGCCATGGTGCGGCTGGTGCCTGGCGATCCGATCTCGATCATGTTCGCCGGGATGGCGCAACCCTCTGAGGAGCAGCGTGCGAGGATGGAGCACGAGATGGGCCTCGATCTGCCCATCCATCTGCAATATCTTCGCTTTGTCGGCAATGCGGTGCAGGGCGACCTCGGCACGTCGTACCGGACAGACCGCCCGGTCTCCGACCAGATCATGAACCGCCTGCCCAACACGGTCAAGCTGGCTGCGGCGAGCCTGGTCGTGGCGCTCAGTGTGGGGCTCTCGGCGGGGATTCTCTCGGCAAGCTTTCGCAACTCATGGATCGACAGGTTGAGCATGCTGATTGCCATAGCCGGTGTGTCGATTCCGTCGTTTTGGCTGGGACTCATGTTCATCATGTTCTTCTCAGTGCGGTTGGGGTGGTTCCCGGTTGCGGGGGCCGACAGCTGGAAGCATGTCGTGATGCCCGCCGTCACGCTGGGGCTGGTCGTTTCGGCGGTGCTGGCGCGCATCACACGTGCCAATATGCTCGATGCTCTGGCTGAGGACTATGTGCGGACAGCCAGAGCGAAGGGGTTGCGAGAGTTCTGGGTTGTCTGGCGACACGCACTCCGCAATGCGCTGATCCCGGTTGTGACGTTGATCGGGTTGCTGATCGGCAGCTTGCTCTCGGGAGCTGTCATTATCGAGGCAACCTTCGGCTACCCAGGCATCGGCCTGCTGGCGGTCGAGGCGCTGAGAACGCGCGACTTCCCCATGATCCAGGGTATCGTGCTGCTGATTGCCGTCGTCTATGTGTTTGTCAACTTGCTGGTCGACGTGCTGTATAGCCTGATCGATCCGCGGATCAAGTTCTCCTGAGGGTAGGGATGCTGGTGAGAGCGGAGCGAGTCCATCGTGGCTGAGGTGACGCAATCATCGCGAAGCAGTGTGCCTGGCGGTCAGGCGCTCACCACCGCCGGCAACCGTGGCGCAGTGCGATCGCCATACGCGCTCTTCGGCCGGCGCTTGCTGGCCAACCGCATGGCGATCATCGGTCTGGCCATCGTGAGTTTCCTGGTGCTGGTTGCGATCTTTGCTCCGCTGCTTGCCCAAGGTGATCCGAACGAGATGTTGCTGACCGACCGCTTCATCCCGCCAAGCAGCGAACACCTGCTCGGCACTGATGAATTCGGACGCGATCTGCTAACCCGGATCATCTATGGCTCACGCGTATCGTTGCGCGTTGGCCTCATCTCCGTCGGCATTGCGCTGATCAGCGGATCGCTGATCGGTCTGCTGGCTGGATACTTTGGTGGCTGGTTCGATATGGTGAGCCAGCGCATCATCGATGTTGCGCTCGCGTTCCCGGCACTCATCCTGGCGCTGGCGATCATGGCCGTGTTGGGGCCGAACCTCCGGAACGTGATCATCGCTCTCGGTATCGGGAGCATCCCGGTCTATACCCGTGTGATGCGAAGTGAGGTGCTGGCGCTGCGCCAGGCGGACTTTGTTGATGCGGCACGAGCAGCTGGCGCGGGCCACCTGCGTCTGATGCTGCGCCACATTCTGCCGAATGCATTGTCGTCGATCGTGGTCATCTCGACACTCGGTATCGGCAGCGCGATACTGGGTTCGGCTGGTCTCTCGTTCATCGGCATTGGCGCGCAACCTCCGACTCCTGAGTGGGGCGTTATGCTTGCGACGGGACGCCAATACCTGGCGCACGAGTGGTGGATCGCAACGTTCCCTGGTATTGCGATTGCGCTTACTGTCCTGGGCTTCAACCTGCTCGGAGACGGGCTGCGGGATGCCCTTGACCCGCGCACGATGGAGTAATGTGAGACGAATCGGTTGTAGTAGTTGAGGAGATGTTCTCTGTGAACGAGGCAAAATCGACGCCGAAGTTTGAATCGCTGGACGATGTGGTCCGGCATGCGATGGAGAAGACGCAGACGCCGGGTGTGACGGTCGGTATTTTGCACGATGGCGAGGTCGAGGCGTACGGCTATGGCGTCATCAGTCTTGAGACGAATTACCCGACCCGTCCCGACACACTCTTTCAGATTGGATCCAACACCAAGGTCTTCACCGCCACCCTCGCCATGATGCTGGTGGAGGAGGGGAAGCTCGATCTTGATACACCCGTGCATGAGTATTTGCCGGACTTGAGGCTGGCTGATGAGCAGGCGCTCAACACCATCAATATGCGTCACCTGCTGACACACATGAGCGGCCTCGAAGGCGACATTTTTGAAGATTACGGGATCGGCGACGATGCGCTGGCCAAGGGTATTGAAGCTGCCGTCAACTGGAAGCAGGAGCGTGAGCCTGGCGAGGTCTGGAGCTACTGCAACAGCGGCTTCTATCTGGCGGGTCGCGTGATCGAGCATATCGTTGGCCAGCCGTTTGAGAGCATCGTTGCCGAGCGCGTCTTTGCGCCGTTGGGGCTGGAGCGTTCATTCTGGTTCGCCCAGGAAGCGATCATGTACTCAGCAGCAGCTGGACACAATCAGAATCCAGGCGAAGATGCGCCCACGGTTGCGCACCCCTGGGCCATTCCGCGCGCATCCAACCCAGCAGGAGCGATCATCTCGAACGTTGAGGACCTCCTGAAATTCTGTGCCTTCCACATGGGGGACGGCACGGTAGATGGCGAGCAAGTGCTCAGCCGTGAGTCGATCCAGGCGATGCAGTCGGTGCAGGCGAGAGTGAACTCGGTGTCCAGCTGGGGCATCGGTTGGTCACTTGATACGCGCGGTGGCGTCGACATCATCCGCCACGGTGGAGGGACGAACGGCCACATCACCCAGATGCTGGCTGTCCCAGAGCAGAATTTTGCGCTGTCGGTTCTGACGAACAGCAGCCGCGGCGGCGAAGTTATTGGGCCGGTTGAGAAGTGGCTGCTCGAGAAGTATTGCGGCATCGTGGACGTCTACCCGGAGCCGGTGGAGGTGCCGGCCGAGGAGCTGGACCGTCTGGTTGGGGAGTACGGTGTCAAGCAAGCACAGGCGACGATCACTCGCCACGAAAAGGGGCTGCAGATTGACGCGTCGATGGTACATCCGCTGACGGAGGAGCAAGTCACCTTCCCGCCGGTGGTCATCGCGCCAATCGGTAGCGATGAGTTCATCGTGGTTGAAGGTGAGGACGACGAGGACGGTCGAGTTGAGTTCATCACGAGTGGTGATACCGTGCGTTACATTCGCTTTGGTGGTCGCCTCTATCCGCGAACAGCGTAAGTGACGCAGCGAATTCAGGGAGAAAGAGCAGGGAAGCGTTCATGAGTGATGTCCGAATGTTGGATTTCGAGCGAGCCGTCACGGCGACCATCGTGACCGATGTGCAAATCTCGCCAGATGGCTCACAGGTTGCCTACTCCGTCAGCCCGGCGTCAGCCGATAAAGATGGCAGAGTGAGTGAGATCTGGCTGGTGAGTGCCGAAGGTGGCGCGCCACAGCGTCTGACGACCTCCAGCGGCATCGATGCCTACCCACGCTGGTCGCCGGACAGCAGCAGGATCGCGTTCATCTCTGACCGTGCCAATCGTGGTGTGACTCAGGTCTATGTCATTGAGCTTGCCGGTGGTGAAGCCATTCAGCTCACGACGGGTGAGGGCGCCGTCAGCCAGCTGGCGTGGTCGCCGAACGGCAGCAAGATCGCCTATCTGGCGGTCGACCCCGAGACTGAAGAGGAAAAGAAGAAGAAAGAAGAAGGCAACGACATCAAAGTTGTCGAGGCAGACGTCAAGGGCCAGGGGCTTTGGGTCATTGATGTCCCGGCGGGTCTCGCCAGCCTTGGGGGCGACGACATGCCTGAACCGAAGCGCATCAGTCCCGAAGGCCAGCATGTCGGCGGTACGGGTGGCGGGCTGTCGTGGTCGCCGGACGGGTCGCGCATTGTCTCGCCGCTGACGCCCAGCCCGAAGGCGCATTACACATTTATCCCCGACCTGGCGTTCTTCTCGATGGATGGTGAAGTTGAGAATATGGGGTCGTATGACGGCCTGCTCGGCGCGCCATCGTTCAGCCCGGACGGCGAGACCCTAGCGATGATCGCCGCAGAGGATGTGATCCCGGCGCTCTTCTCGCTCCAGACCATGCCGGTAAAGGGTGGAGATCAGCGGATCGTCGCTCCTGGTATCGAAGGTTCGTTCATGGGCGCGAAGTGGTTGCCCGATGGCAAGCGCGCCGTCGTCGTCTTCCAGAGCGGGCAGCAGGATGACTTTCGGGTTATCGATATGGAAACTGGCGAGCTCTCGCCGGCGGTGACTGGGCTGCCACCAGGCGGAATTGGCTTCACCCAAAATCCGATGAGCATCTCCGCCGATGGCTCGAAGATCGCGTTCTGCAAGAGCAGCGATTCGACCTTTGCCGATGTCTACATCGCTGACCTCGGCGGTGAAGCCAAGAAGCTGACCGACCTGAATCCCTGGGTTGCTGACTACGACTTTGGCGAGGTGCGAGAGATCAGCTGGAAATCGAAGGACGGCATGCAGATCGAAGGTATGCTGATCCTGCCAGTTGGCTACGAAGAGGGTACGCGCTACCCACTGATGACGCACATCCACGGTGGTCCATGCGGCGCCTGGACCCGCGATCTGCAAGCGACCTGGCACAACTGGGGTCAGTTCCTGGCTCAGCGTGGATACGCCGTCTTCCTGCCGAACCCGCGCGGGTCTTCTGGCAAGGGCACGGCGTTCCTCTGCGAGATCGTGAACTGCTACGGCGAGCCAGATTGGGACGACATCATCACCGGCGTCGATTACCTGATCGATGAGGGAATCGCTGATGGTGACCAGCTCGTCGTCGGTGGCTGGAGTGGTGGTGGCTTCCTGACCAACTGGACGATCACCCATAGCGACCGCTTCAAGGCCGCCGTATCCGGCGCCGGCATCGCGAATTGGGTCAGTTTCCAAGGCACCGCCGACGTGCGCAGCGTCTTCAACCGCTATCTGGGCGATGTGGAGTCCAAGGGGCTTGATACGCACTGGCGCCTCTCGCCCATCCGCCTGATCCAGAATGTTACGACGCCAACGCTGATCCTCTACGGTGAAGCGGACGACCGTGTTCCGCCGAGCCAGGGGCACGAGCTCTTCGAGGGGCTCAAGAGCGTCGGTGTTGAGACCGAACTGGTGCTCTATCCAGGCGAGCCGCACGGGATCGGTGGCCGGCTGCACCAGCTCGATGTGCTGGAGCGCGCCATCGGCTGGTACGAGCGGCACCTCGGACGCAACTAGTCCCGCAACACGCTATTGCACCATGCATGAGGGCGACCCGGATCCGGGTCGCCCATTTGCTTGTGCTGCTGCGGTCATTGTGCATCATGCCTAAAAATCCATCGAAAATTCGTCATTGCGTACGTATGCATAAGCGGGTTCTGGGGTTTACAACAGTGACCGTACGTTCGACGTGGGAATTTGGTGCATCGCAAGCGCGAGGAGGACGGCTGGATGAGCACGGTAGTGAGTAGTCCCAAGCCGAGCACGATGGAGGTCATGTCGTGGCTCGATGAAGACCGCGTGAAGTTCGTGAATATGCAATTCACGGACATCATGGGGATAGTGAAGAACGTGACGATTCCGAAGACGGAGGTCGAGGAAGCGCTCAACAACGGCATCTGGTTCGACGGCTCGTCGATCGAGGGCTTCGCACGCATCGCCGAGAGCGATATGTACCTGATGCCGGATCGTGACACCTATGCGGTGATCCCCTGGAAGAAGAACGGTCACGCGACGGCGCGCCTGATTTGCGACGTCTTCAACCCCAACGGCGATCCATTCCCCGGCGATCCCCGGACGGTGCTGCGGCGCCAGCTCGATAGACTGGCGAAACTCGGCTATGGCTACAACACGGGGCCTGAGCTGGAGTTTTTCCTCTTCAGGATCGAAGGCGATCAGATTGCACCGCTGCCGTACGACCGGGCGGGCTATTTCGATGTCTCGACTGATCTGGCCTCAGATGTCCGCCAAGATATGGTGGTGACGCTGGAAGAGATGGGGATCACGGTTGAGCAATCGCACCATGAAGTCGCCAACGGCCAGCACGAGATTGATTTCCGCTATGCCGATGCGTTGAAGACAGCAGATAGCGCCATCACGCTGAAGTATGCGCTCAAGGCTGTCGCCCAGCGCCACGGTCTGCACGCCACCTTCATGCCGAAGCCGCTAGAGGGAGTCAATGGATCGGGCATGCACGTCCATCAGAGCTTTTACCGGCTGGACGACGGCAGCAACGCGTTCGTCGACGAGAATGATCCCTATTCGCTCTCGGACGTTGCGCGCCGCTTCATTGCGGGCCAGCTGTACCACGCACGCGGCATGACAGCCGTCTTCGCGCCGATCATCAACTCCTACCAGCGGCTGGTGCCGGGATTCGAGGCCCCGGTCTACATCAGCTGGGCGCGCACCAATCGCTCAGCGCTGATTCGCGTGCCAGCGGTGCGCGGCCATAAGCTGGCGGCAACACGCGTCGAGCTGCGCTGTCCAGATCCATCGTGCAATCCGTATCTCGCATTTGCGGTGATGCTGGCGGCTGGTATCGACGGCATCGAGAACAACATTCCTCTGCCAGAGCCCGTTGAAGAAGATCTCTATCACTTCACGGAGGACGATCTGGAGCGGCGCAACGTCGGCTCGCTTCCAGGCACCCTCGGCGAAGCAGTCGATGAGCTGCAGAAGAACGATGTCGTGCGAGAGGCACTCGGCGAACACATCTACTCACACCTGGTTGACGCGCAGAAGCAAGAGTGGGGTGCGTTCCGGCAGCATGTTGGCAGCTGGATTCGCAACCGCTATCTTGAGGTCTACTAGTCAACACGTGAAAGGTGTAAATGTCACCCATGCCTGAGGCATCGACCTCAGCAGCCGCCGCGACCAGTGTGCCGGGGATCTCGTCTGGAAGAGCGCTAGCCTATGGCCTGCTGGCGTTCACGATGGTCGTCTGGGGCGGCTCGTTTGTAGCGGCCAGAGCGCTCCTGGCGCCGACGAATCCAGGCGACGCGACCTTGACCCCGACAGTCTTGGCCGCTCTGCGGTTCGTCCTGGCCAGCGCGCTCTTTGTCCCGCCGCTCATTGCCCGTCGGGCCGCCAACCGCAACTCGGCGGCCCCGGCGCGGCGGTTGACCCGCGGCGATCTCCTACGATTGGTGGCGCTGGGGCAGGTCAGCATTGCGGCCTACTTCTGGCTTCAGTACACCGGTGTGCGGCTGACGAATGCCGGAATCGCCTCGATCTTGGTGGTGGGGCTCATCCCGATCGCCACGGTGCTGGTCGCGCGTGCCAGACTCGGCGAAGCGTTCCGCTCGGCACATATCGTCGCCCTGGCGATGGGCCTGATCGGTGTCGTGGTTGTGACGATCCAGCGTGAGTCGGGGCTGGAGTTCAGCGTCTCGCGTGACTTCGCGGTCGGCGCGCTCTGCCTGGTTGCCAACGCCGCGCTCTTCGCGCTCTACTCGACCTTCGCTCGCGGCATGCGCGACCGGTTTGATGCGCTGACACTGACGGCAGGGATGACCGCAGCTGGTGCGGCCGGTCTGGCGATCCTCGCTGCAATCACGGGCGATTGGGATGCTGTCGGTGACCTGAGCGGCAAGCAGTGGCTCTGGGTGGTCTATCTGGCGCTCGTGTGCTCGGTCCTGGCGTATTTCTGCTACAACCGTGCACTCGCAATGATCGAGGCCGGCCGTGCTGCGACCTGGGTCTATCTGGAACCACCGGTTGCGATCATCTTCGGAGCGTTGATTCTCGGGGAGTCGATCACGGTGGCCAGCATCGTCGGTGGCCTGATCATCGCCGCGGCTGTGGTGGTTGTCAGCAGATCCAAGTGATGGGGGAATGCCGAGGAATGAAGAAGTTATCAGCCTGATGGAACAAAATCGGGGCCAGAAGCGTCTTAATAGATAGAAGGGTTCCCTATCCCTTCATCCCTATCCTTCCCTAACCCATAACCGCCGGTCTCCCCCACCCGACCGGCGGTTCCTCTTTTTCACCGGAGTCAACAATCCAAGGAATTGAACGCCCGCTGCTGCTGTTGCTGATTGCGGATGCATTACAGGAGCTTGAAGGCACAGCAGCGGAAACGAGGATGGCAGGATGGATGCATTGGTAACACCGATCGGCATGGAGCACATCAACATCAATTCGCGCGATATCGAGCGCTCGATAGCGTTCTACCGCGATGTACTGGGGATGCCTCTGGTTCGACAGAATTACGATGCCGACGGCAATATCCGCTTCGCAGCGCTACGGGCCGGCTCGGCGCTGATTGATATCGTCCCCAACGTTGGCGATTGGGACCCCAGCAAGGGCGGATTCAACCATGTCGCACTCGTGATCGAGCCGGTGGACCTCGAGGAGCTGGCAAACGTCTGCAAAGAGCGCGGCATCCCGATCATCGAGGGACCGGTTAGCAACCGTCAGGGTGCCTACGGCAACGGCGACGCTCTCTACATCCAAGACCCCGACGGCCACGGCATCGAACTCAAGCATTACCACCTGCCGAACGGGCCTGATCCGCGCTAATCGAATTCGTAGCTATGCGTCTTCGAGTGCGTTGCGGTTGAAGATGGTCTCGGTGTCGAGGGCGAGGATGACGCGGGGAGCAGGGGATAAGCCCTGGACGTAGGCCTGGGCGCGATCGTCGCCGATATAGCGGCGGGCAATCCGGAAGAGCTCTTCGCGGGCGCGTTGATCGTCGTTGATGATTTCAGCAGTCCCGCGCAGTTCAAGGTAGCGCTGTGGCGTCTCGGGGTCTTCGATCAATGCGGAAAAGCGGGTATCGTGTCTGAGATTCCTGACTTTCTGGGAGTCCAGCGGCGTGATCATCAGGATGCGATCTGCTTCCCGCCGGAACCACATCACGGTCAGGTGCGGCGCTCCGTTCGCGTGGAGCGTCGCCAGCCGCAAGTAGGCTCCGTCGCAGTCGAGGAAGCGTTTCTCGGGATCAGTGAACTGGTGCATGGGATCTCCCTCCAGCCGTGGCAGGTCGCTCTTCCTCAGACATCATAACTGGGGATTTTGCTGATTCATAGGCGAAAAAGACGCTGGAAATGGCTGCGGGGCCCTGTTGGGCCCCGCTCCATATGGACTGATGGATCCTGGAGTTAATGAGGTAAATAGAAGGTACCGTCTCTGGTTGGTAGTTATGGACATTCCGACGACGGTTCTCGGACTGCCCTTCGCAGCTAGCTAACCAGCTGCGATTCGATCGAGGTTGATCGATTTCGTGGTTTCTCGTGGCTCCAGGCCATCACCATTCCCTCGTTAGCTGAAAGCAGTATACCCTACGGATATGAATAACGCAATATCGCGATGAGGTGATATTCTAAATTCGTGGGTTCTTCCCCGCGCCTGCGGCACAATTAGCGGGGATTCGACACGCATCATGCGTATTTTCGGTGGAGAGTTAGACACGCTTGCAGGTTGCAACCTACGCCAAGTTCGCAGTCTTTATGGCCGGAGTCGTTGGCCTCGGCGTTGAACTCGCCGCAGAACGGCTGCTCGCGCCAGCATTCGGCACCACACTAGATCTCTGGTCGATCGTCATCGCTGTTACCTTTGCAGCGCTCTCGATCGGCTATCAATTGGGGGGCAAGCTCATCGACCGCCAGCCCACACACCGGGTGATGAGTCTGGCGCTGATCGGTGCCGGTCTCTGGACACTCGGCGTTGCCTTCGCCGGACGCTCGTTTGCGTTTTGGGTGCAAGGTTGGACCTTTGACTTCGGCGGTGTCACGCTAGGGGTCTTCATCTGTGTTCTCGCGTTGATCACCATCCAGCCGTTTCTGCTGGGTCTGGTCACCCCGGCGGCCATCCGGCTGACCGTGGCGCAGGTCGGCGAGGCGGGGGCGTCGTCGGGCCGGATCTTCGGCTTGAGCACGGTAGGTTCGTTGATCGGGACGTTCGTGCCGGTGCTGGTGCTCATGCCGTTCCTCGGTGTCCGGCTCACGTTCGTGCTGGTGGGACTTGCCGGCATCGTAGCCGGACTCATCGGACTCACAGGGTTTGTGGCGAATGACGGCGAGGCGCGCTCGGTCGATCCGCTCCAGATCACCACTGCCGCTACCGATTCTGCTGACTGACTTCCGCTGCTCTTCACTTTCGCATAGACTGATATGTGAACGATTCAAGGGAGCGGAGAGATGACGCGTCACGGTCGCACCGTCTTGCGACAAGTTGAAATCATCGACGCCAATGTGGAGGTGGCACGGGATCTGTTGCTCGATCCCTCTCGCTGGGCGCCACTGCTGCCGCATATCGAACTCGCGAATATCCATTATCAAGACGACGAGCGGCGGATCGTGCGATTTCGTGCGCTCCGGCTGTGGTGGTGGCCCGTTTGGCTACTGGTTGAGATACGCGACGATGACCATCAGGTCATCATCAAGCATCTGGCTGGCGCGGGCAAGGGCGTGACAGAGTACTGGAGATTTGCCCAGCTCGCCGGGGACCAGGCCAAACTGGAGCTAAACCTGGCCGCCAGCGATATGAGTGGCCGGGCCAGAAGCTGGTTGATCGTGGCTCCACTGGCCGTTCGCACCTTCCAGATGATCGCGATGCTTGCTGAGGCCGAGGCGATGGTCGACCGCTCGATGCAGGTTCGCGACTCGAGCGAGGGACTTCCGAAAGACTCCATCTCCGGCTAGAGTGAGCATAGCCGTCCATGACACTCCCGCATCGTTCTGCTGGGAGTGCGCTGGCGGGTGACGACGTGGAAGCGAAGGGTGACGTGGTGCCTGGTCAGGAGTCACGAATTCGGCCGGAAGATCTGCAGGGACATTGGGCCAAGGAGTCGGCCTCTGCCCTCGAAGGCACCAAAGATGAGGAGCGTGACGCCGCACGGCGCGCCTTTGGCCTCGATCCCGCTGAGAGCATCCGAGATCGCAAGCTGAGCCTCTTCGCGCGCGGCATGGCCGGGCCGAATGAGACGTTCCTCGGGGTTCCATTTCTCGAGGACATGCGACAGCTCGATGATCAGGATGTGGTCATCGTCG
Source organism: uncultured Thermomicrobiales bacterium (assembly GCA_964399615.1). Lineage (GTDB taxonomy): Bacteria > Chloroflexota > Chloroflexia > Thermomicrobiales > CFX8 > CAYNTE01. The sequence continues at coordinate 21,752 of CAYNTE010000001.1, read as the reverse complement.
GGGCGCCCTATGACGGCGGCACCACGAATCGTCCCGGTACCCGCTTTGGACCAGCAGCCATGCGCAAGATCTCGACCGAGAATCTGAGCGCCTATAATCCCGGACTCGGTGTCGATCTCTCTCGCTCGCTCAAGATGGTGGATGCAGGCGACATCCGAGTCATCCCCTCCAACCTCGAGAAATCGTTCGATCAAATTGCCAAGGCGCTGGCCTACGTTGCTGAGCGCGAGGTCTTCCCGGTTGTTTTGGGAGGAGATCATGCCATCGGCTACCCCGATGTGCGCGGTATCTCGCCCTTTATCAATGGAAATATCGGCATTATCCACCTCGACCGCCATTCGGACCTCGGTGAATTCGCACTCGATGAGCGCATGCACGGCTCGCCGTTCTTTCACGCCACGAACATTCCAAATGCACCACCGGCAAATCTGGTCCAGATCGGCATCGG
>CAYNTE010000001.1:0-21204 GCA_964399615.1 uncultured Thermomicrobiales bacterium | reverse complement strand
ACGCCACGAACATTCCAAATGCACCACCGGCAAATCTGGTCCAGATCGGCATCGGTGGCTGGTGGAGCAGCAAAGAGGGTCTCAAGACGGCCCGCGATCGCAGTGCCAGCGTCATTACGATTGATGACGTGGATCGTTATGGGGTCGAGCGAGTCATTGAATATGCACTGGAGATCGCCTGGCGCAACGCCGAGGCCGTCTGGCTGTCATTCGACATCGATGTTCTTGACCCTGCCTATGCGCCCGGGACTGGGACACCAGTCGGCGGAGGACTGACACCGCGCGAGATTTTGCGAATTCTGCGAGGTGTTGCCTCCGAAGGTCTGGTGGGGATGGAACTCGTTGAGGTTTCGCCACCCTACGACAAGGCGGAGACGACGGCGTTGCTGGGCGCACACTCGATTGCCGAGACCCTGGCTTCGCTTGTGCTCGGTCATCATCTCGGCAAAGCGCCAGCGCTGTCTCCACCCCCGTATCGAATCCCGGACTTGACACCCCGAAGGGAGCAACCCGATGTCTGATCGTCGCCTGCGCCATGAAGATCTCCAGGGATCCTGGGCGATGGAATCTGAAGAGCTACTGGAGGGGACGACCGGAAGCGAGCGTGACGAGGCACGCCGTGCCTATGGGCTGGAGGCCTCCGAGAGTATTCGAGATCGAACGATGAGCCTCTTTGCACGCGGTCGCAGGTCGGCACACGGTCCATTTCGGGGGGCGGAATTTCTCGAGGATATGCGCCAGCTTGGCGAGCAGGATGTGGTGTTCATCGGCGCGCCGTTCGATGGCGGCACGACTTATCGACCTGGCACGCGCTTTGGTCCCGATGCGATGCGGCGCGTCTCTGGCTCTTCCTATAACCCCAGTCTGGGCGTCGATCTGGCTGATTCTCTCAAGATGGTCGATGCGGGCGACATCCAGGTGATCCCGTCGAATATCGAGAAGTCATTCGACCAGATCGCCAAGGCGCTGGCCTACGTTGCTGAGCGCGATGTCTTTCCAGTCGTGCTGGGTGGAGATCATGCAATTGGGTATCCCGATGTGCGGGGGATATCGCCCTACATCAACGGGAACATCGGCATCGTGCATTTCGATCGCCATGCTGACCTTTCCGAGCTCTTCCTCGATGAGCGCATGCATGGCTCGCCGTTCTTTCATGCCACAAACATCCCGAACGCCCCGCCGGCAAATCTGGTCCAGATCGGTGTCGGTGGCTGGACTGGCTCGACCGACTGGTACAAGACTGCCCGCGAGCGGCAGACGACGATGATCACCGTCGACGATGTTGATCGCTACGGTGTGGCGCGGATCGTCGAATACGCGCTCGAAATCGCCTGGCGCAACGCCGACGCGGTCTGGATCTCGTTCGATGTCGATTCGGTCGATCCGGCCTTCGCGCCGGGCACTGGCACACCTGTTGCTGGCGGGCTTACTCCGCGTGAAGTGCTCCAGATGGTGCGCGGCATCGCGCGGGAGGGATTGGTCGGGATGGAGGTTGTCGAGGTCTCGCCACCGTACGATGTGGCGGACACGACGGCGATCCTGGGTGCGACGGTGGTGCGTGAGACGCTTGGGTCGCTGGTGGCCAGCGGGAAGCTCGGGAAACGGATCGAACTACCGGATCCGCCGTATTTGCTGCCTGATTTGAGCTGATTCGATTTCGTCAATATCGTGATGTATCCGGCCCACAGCGATGTGCCCGCGTGTCATGCGTTGCGCTCACCATAATATCCATGTTACAACCTGAGACCAGATGTCACTCGTGGTGGGGCAGACATCTGCCTCCAGAGACGCTTTCGGACGTTCTATAGGGTAGCGTCCAGAATGAGCGCTGGGGATAGGGAAGATATGGAGAGTTTACTGACCCGGGCAACCGGAGCGCGCCTTGTTGCGCTGGTTGTCCTGATGCTAACGGTCGTGCCGTTGTTTGCTTCGGCAGAAGAGACCGCAACCCCCGACTGGGCCGAGCGGCCCGAGAATCGCACGATAACGGGAAATACGTTCCGCGTCTTCGCGCATCGCGAGGGCCTGGTCGGTCACACGACGGCAAATGGACATGTGATCCAGCCCAACGACTTCTTTGTCGCGCTTCCGTGCTTCTGCGTGCTTTCAAGCGAAGGCGGAAACGAGTTTGAGGTGACGATCACCTACCAGGGTAACTCCGTCACCGTCCCGGTCTGGGACGTGGGACCCTGGAATGTTGATGACAACTACTGGGATCCACCAGAGGAGCGTGAGTGGACTGGCCTTCCGCAGGGTTTACCCGCGGCCGAGGCGGCCTACTATGACGACTATAACGGCGGGCTTGATGGCTGGGATCGCGAGATCAAGTCGCCTGCCGGGATAGATATCGGCGATGGCGCGTTTTATGCGCTCGGCATGACCGATTCAGACTGGGTTGATGTGACCTTCCACTGGCTTGAGGGCGGCGCAGCAACAGTCGAGGAAGTGGCGGCGACGCTGCCGGCGTTGCCTGATCGCTTCCAGGACCTGCAAACTGTCTTCTGGAACGAGCGGCCACCGCTGGATTGGGCCGAGCAAAAAGTCGACGACCCGCGCTACGTCTATGAGTCCATAACTGGACATAACATGCCAGTCGCGATCCGCGACTACTGGCAGTCGCACGGGAGCTGGCAATTCAACGGACTCCCGATCAGCGAGTTCTACCGGCAGGTGTATCAAGATGGATCTGTCGAGTACCTCCAGTACTTCGAGCGCACCGTGATCTCGATGAGCTGGCCGGAGGACGGCAGCGGACCGGTGATCTCGACGCGTGGGCTAGGATACGACACCTACATTGACCCTGCAGCGGCCGAGCCCGTGGAGCCGTTCACGACCAACGACGCGGGACGCTATTTCCCAGAGACTGGCCATTCAATCCACAATGGCTTCCGGTCCTACTTCGAGTCTCATGGCGGTGTCGATGTCTTCGGGCTCCCGCTTTCGCAGGAGTGGGGGACTGAGCGGAACGGCCAGAAGGTCGTCTTCCAGGTCTTCGAGAATGCGCGGCTCGAATGGTGGCCAGCGAACGTTGGAGACCTCGACAAGCATGACATCACGCTCGGACTCTTGACCGTCGAGCAGCTCCAGCGTGCGGGCTGGATTGCGGTGGAGTAGGTCTCGCTGAGCATCTTGTGAACCGTCGAGCCTGGGGATCATCGATCCTCAGGCTCTTGCTTATGGTCTCAGACTCGGATTGCATTCCAGACGAAGTGGATCAGCCGCTCGACAAACTCCTGCGTCGGCGCCTGATTCGGCTCCAGCTCGAAGAGGGCATGGAAGAAGACCACGCCCAGTATCGACCTGATGACCCAGTCCAGGTCGGCATCTTCCCGGGCCTGGCCACGCTCTACAGCGCGCTGCAAGATCTTCTTCAGGAATGCCCTGCGCGGTTCGATGACCTGCTGGTTGAGGATCTCGAACAGGCGAGGGTTGGTCGATGCCAGACCAAGCACCTGCCGGATGACCGGAAAGACGATCGACGAGACGGAGGCATCCCGGAATGCTTCTGCAACCTGCAGGAGATCCTGCAACAAATCGCCAGTGTCCGGCATCTCCATCGGCGTATGAACCTGTGAAAGGACCGCAGCGACGACCTCTTCCTTGGATGCATAGCGGCGATAGATGGTCGTTTTGCCGACGCCAGCGCGACTTGCGATCCCTTCCATCGACATCAGATCGAAACCCTGTTCGATCAAGAGGTCGAGCGCGGCTTTCAGAATGGCGCGATCGGCCCGGGCGCTGCGAGGGCGTCCGGGCCGATCGGCGGGAGGTACGGTTCCGGTCACGACTGCATCATCTCAGCTTCAGCTCCCTCGACCTCTGATTCTTCTGCGTGGTGCTCGATATCGTGCGCTGGCAGGAAGAAAAATGCAACTGCAGCGCCGACCACGGCAACCGACGCTCCCGCCAGCATAGCGGTCGTCATGCCATCGACGAAACCACGCTGGGCACCGCTGGCCAAAGAGAGACCTACCTCACCGCCGATGCGTCGAGCGACTTCGAGTGCGCCGCCAATCGAACTCTGTGCAGCGGATGCTGCTTCTGGCGGCAGGCCCGCTGTGAGCTTGGTGACGTTGTCCTCGAAGATCGTCGAGAAGACACTCCCCAGAACGGCTACCCCCAGCGCGCCACCGACCTGGCGCGTAGTGTCGTTGACGGCCGAACCGACGCCAGCGTTCTCCTCCGGCACTGCGGCCATGATTGCATCGGTGGCGGGCGCCATCGCCAGCCCCATGCCGAAGCTGGCTAGCAAGAGCATTCCGGCGACGACACTGTAGCTGCTATCAACCGTCAGTGTCGAACCGTAGAGTAGCCCCAGCGCCACGATCATGAGCCCAGCTGAGACGACCATCTTCGTGCCTAGGCGCCCCAGCAATCGCTGACTCAGCGCCGTGCCGATTGCGACGCCGGCAGCCACAGGGATGATACGGACGCCCGCTTCGAGCGGCGTATACCCCATCACGAACTGGAGGTGCTGGGTTAGCAAGAAGATAGAACCGAAGAGGGCAAAGAAGACCAGACTCACGGCAGCGCTGCCGGCGCTGAAGCGTGGGTTTTTGAAGAAGTTCATATTCAGCATCGGATAGTCGATGCGCAACTCCCAGACGACGAAGATTGCCAGGAGCACCACCGCCGCGGCGAAAACCCCGATGGTACTAATCGCGAACCAGCCCTCGCTTGGGGCTTCGATGATGGCGTAGACCAGCGCCGTCAACCCCAGGGCCGACAGTGCGCCGCCGACGACATCGATGCGCGGGGCTTGCGGGTCGCGCGATTCTGGGATGATCCACAACCCAATCAGGAGCGCGGCGACCAACAGCGGGATGTTGACCAGGAAGATCGAACCCCACCAGTAATGCTCCAGCAACCAGCCGCCTGCGACTGGACCGAGCGGAATACCGATCGCGGCCATGGCTGTCCAGATGGCGATTGCCCGCGGTCGCTCGGCGCGTGGAAAGACATTGACGAGAATCGACAGGGTCGAAGGCATGATGATTGCACCACCGATACCCATCAACACCCGCGTCCCGATCAGGTGGCTTGCGGAGCCTGAGTAGGCGGCCAGCAGCGAGGAAGCGCCAAAGATCACGTAGCCGATCAAGAGTGCGCGCTTGCGTCCGAATCTGTCGCCCATACTGCCCGCTATGAGGAGCAGCCCGGCGAAGGCCAGCACATACGAATCCACGATCCACTGCAAATCGCTGGAGCTTGCGTCGAGGTCACGCACAAGGGTTGGCAGCGCGACATTGAGGATGGTGTTGTCCATCGCAAGCACCAAGAGGCTGAGACAGAGAACGACGAGAACCCACCAGCGACGTGGGTGTCCGGCGTGTTGTTGCGACGACATTGTCACATTCCCTTCACCGATATATCGAAACGCTACGGTCACGTTTCGTTATAATACGGCGCTGTGTTTCCACTGTCAACCCCGCACTCGTGAATACGTAGTTGGCTAATAGCGCGTAGCGGCCCTATGGCGTTCGACCGCATGGCGGTCGGCGAAGACCCAGACCAGGATGAGACCAGCAATGAAGCCGGCGATATGGGCAAAGTAGGCGACACCACCGTCAACGTCGGTGATGCCGATTGAGACATAGCCGCTAAAGAGCTGGAAGATGAACCACATCCCGATCACGATCAGGGCAGGCAGACGGAAGAGGATCGGGATAAAGACGAAGAACGTTGCCACCCGCACCAAGCCTCGTGGAAAGAGCAGCAAGTACGCGCCCAGCACGCCACTGATTGCTCCACTTGCGCCGACGATCGGGGTCAAAGACGACGTATCGACGAGGATCTGACCAAAGGTGGCGCCGATGCCACACAGCAGGTAGAAGACCAGGAATCCGAACGATCCCGTGACGTCTTCGATGTTGTCGCCGAAGATCCAGAGAAAGAGCATGTTCCCGGCCAGATGGACCAGACCGCCGTGGAGAAACATCCCGGTGATAATTGTCACCGGGATAGGCCATCCAATCTCAGGCGAGATGTCGGTTAGGTTGATTATTTCGTACGGGATCGTCCCCCAACGATGGACAAACGCCAGTTGCGCCGAGGCATCGAGCGTGAGCATGTAGATGAAGATGACGACATTCAGCAGCACGAGTGCTTTGACCACGATGCTGGGACGCCGGACTCCCCGGTTGTCATCGCCAATTGGGAGCAGCGCGCCAGTGATCACCGCGGATTGGTCTATGCGTCTGCGTTCGAGCCAGGGAGATGCTCGCGGAGCTTGTGGCGAGTCTCCTCACCGGAACGTGGCGCAAAGAGCAACCCGACGAGTAGACCGACAGTGAAAAATTTTGCAGCAGTACGCAAGCGGCTCATGGTAGCCCCATCTCTAACGATTTGCGACTACGAAGTCGTGCTTCGCTCTGCATTCTGACGCGCCTGGTCAGCCTTCTTCTCAAGATCGTCCGCTGCATCCTGAGCATCGTCAGCGAGATCGCCGGCCTTGTCCTGTGCTTTGTCGGCGGCATCTTCGGCTTTGTCACGCGCCTCATCGGCGAGATCGGTCGCCGCGTCCTTCATCTTTTCAGAGTCAGACTTGCCGGTCAGGTCGTCGACTTTGTCTTCAGCCTTCTCAACGACGGACTTGTCGGTAAGATCGTCGACTTTATCTTCGATCTTATCGACCGTCGAATCGCTGTTCCGGCCGATCGGCGCGCGCTCGGCAAGGTCGTTTGCCTTGGACTTCGCCGTGGCGGCCAGATCGGAGACGGCGGGAGCCTGGTCCTTCATCTCCTTGATCCGCTCGGCCTGCTCGCCAGCACGCTCCTTGACCGTCTCGCGGGCATGCATCGCACGCTGGCGAACGCTATCGACGTCGAAATCCTGAACCTTACCGCGCAGTTTCTCGCGTGTTTCGTTGCCGCTTCCAGGTGCCAGTATCAGCGTCACTATCGCCCCAGCGATCGCGCCGATGATGACGCCTGCCAGGAACGCAAAGTCATGTCGACTCTCATCGCGTCTAGTCATACTATCCCTCCAAAACCTTCATGAATAGAATTGAAGACAAAAGCGTTGACATGTCCTGAACGTTATTCAGGAGCCGCCTAACTCGGCAGTTTGTCTTCGTTATGTTCTATCCTAGCAGGGTTTTCGCCACAATTTCCTGCGAGATCGCGGAAACGCAACTATGGCGAAGCGGCCGGAGGTTGTTCAGCCGTAGGTATCAGGTTGTCTGGCACGTCCGATCCGAGTATCACGGTGATGCCCGTTGCGGGCTCGGCGGCAGGCTGGATCGCGGTATCTGGCAACCCTAGCAACTTGGCGACTTGCTTCGCGACGGCCGGATCGCTGTTCCCGTCCTGGATGACGGTTTGCTCCTGAATCGCTGGTGCATCGACCGGCGTGACGTCGGTGAATCCCGCGGAGGTCAGGAGCTGCGCGCTGTGCCCAGCCAGGCCGATGATGTCGGTCGCGTTCTCGATCTTGATCGGCGCGGTCAGGTCGTAGCCGACATCAGCCTCCTGCGCCGCGCTGGCGGTCGCTTCTGCCTGCTGCGAAGGCGGGACCGTTTCGAAATACTGCGCTTGCATCTCCAGCAGCGAATTCCAGTCGGCCATCAAGTAGTAGGGGTCATCTTCGGACTCCGGGAAGTGCTCGGTCAGCAATCCTTCTCCCCATAGATCGAAGCGTGCGATGTCGTTTGTATCGATTTGCCGCCCAAGATTTGCCAGCGCTAGCATCTCGTTGAACCCAAGATCGGTCCGGAAGGTATCGGCCATGTTCTTGATGAGATCGTTCGCCTTGGTGATCAGATTGCGATTGAGTGCCTGCTGCCGGATCTCCATCAGCACCTGCTGTTGACGGTTTGAGCGCCCCAGATCGCTATCTGCATGTCGCGTGCGGACATACTGAAGCGCCTGCTGACCATCCAGGTGTTGCAGACCGGTCGGGAAGTAGACGCGTGTCAGTCGCAGGTCGTCGGTGGGGTAGAGGTTGTCGCTGAGTGTTGATTGCACATCGACTGTCACGCCGCCGACGGTATCGACGATCTTCTTGAAACCTTCGAAGTCCACCGTGACGTAGTAGTGGATCGGGATACCGAAGTTGGCCATCACTGTCTCGGCCACCAGCGCTGGTCCGGCGCCCTCCTCGTCCTTTGAAGCGCCAAAGGCATAGGCGGCATTGAATTTGTCCTCGCCGTAACCGGGGATGTTCACCAGCAAGTCACGCGGGATGCTCATCATGGCTGCTTGTTTGGTGTCGGGATTGATGTGCACGACGATTGCCGTGTCCGATCGCGGCGGATCTTCATCGTTCACCCGTGTATCGACGCCGAGCAGCAGAATGTTGAACGGGTCTCCACTGCTCCAGTCCGGCATCATCGCCTCAGCCTCGTCTTTAGGCACTGGCTCGGCGGTTCCTTCGGCATTGATGCGATAGAAGGTCTTTTCAACTGGTTCTTCGTGGATCGTCTTGTAGGCATCCCAGCTGACCCAGGCCAGATTCAGGATGTACGCGCCAGCGATCAGCCCGACCAGCACCGGCAAGCTCGATGCGATGAAGAACCAGGTGCGCCGGCGTTTGTACCAGGGCTTTGGCGGACCGGCTGGTTTGACGCGCCTCCGGCGTCGCCGTCGCTGCTTCGGTTGGTCGGCCTCGACGGTCGCAATAGCGGTTGTTTCGCTGGCGGCCGCTGGTTTGGTCTTGGCGCGTTGTGCTGCCGCCTCAATCCGCTCGACATATTCGGTGAGGTCAGCGTCTTCCGCAACCTCCGCGTCGCTCGGCTCTGGCGAGGCTGTGTCGGGTGCGGGCGCGGGCTTGGGCAGGGGTAGGCGAGCAGTGGCGGCTAGCCCCTCATCGTCGGGTTTGGTGTGCGGGGTAATGCGGATCGACGCCCCGCGATTCTTGCGGGTCTGACGATGGGCATGTCGCTTGCGACGACTGGGTGGCACGCGATTCTCGCTCCGAACTCTGCCACGATACAGGCTGTGCCGACGACAAACTCGACCGTCGTCAGCAGTGGCGGAAATCAGACGTTCAAGAACGCAGCTATCGTGTCCGCCTGGCACAGCTGGGAAGTATATCAACCCATGCAGCGGCCGTCGCTTGCCTTGACTCTGAGGCACGCTTCGGATCATACTGTACGGACAGTGTGGTGACTAGCCGTGAATGGCTCGAAATTCGGCGCAATTGCGTAGCCACTCGACTCGCTCCACATCCTGGAGTCTACGCGTAGAAAAGAGGCGGAATGATCCTCTCCGACCGCGATATCAAGGCCAGCCTTGAGCAGGGGCGTATCAGAATCGATCCCCACCCTGACCTCGAAACGTCGCTTGGCTCCTGTTCGATTGATTTTCGACTGGGGCAGACCTTTATGGTGTTCGAGCACTCGTCATATTCCTATATTGACCCACGTCAGCCGCAATCGATTGGCGAGGGGATGCGCACTATCGAGGTCGAGCCAGATGGCCGATTCATCATGCAGCCCGGCGATTTCGCACTGGCCTCAACGATCGAATCGCTGGAGCTTCCAGATGATCTGGTGGCACGCCTCGAGGGACGCTCGTCCATCGCGCGACTGGGGATCACTGTGCATTCGACGGCTGCGGTCTTCGAACCTGGCTGGGTCGGCACTGCCACGATGGAGCTCTCAAACCTGGGCCGCATGGCGGTTGCGCTCTATCCGGGCATGCGCATTTGCTCGTTCACGTTTGAGGAGCTGACCTCCCCGGTCGAGGTGCCATATCGCAAGAAGCTCGGCAACAAGTACGCCGGGCAAATGCACCCGAAGGCGAGCGGCCTGGCCAGCGAGGTCAGCCGGATGAAGCTTGTGGAGGATGCCCATGACTGACCGGCAATATTACGGCCCGGGCCACAGATTCCAACCGCTGCGTCGCAATCTGGCCAAGCGCCGCCGGCTCGTCAGTCCCCGGCGTGGTAGCGGCCCCGCCGTCCCTGCCTGGTCACCGCGGGCACAAGTTGAGCGCCGGCCGATGCGCAGGCTACGCCAACCGCTGCAGATCGACGAGATCTTTGCGCTCGAACACACCATGGATCACTATTCAGGCTAGAATGAGCTTGCCAGCAGATATTCGATGACCGCACAGGCGGTGGATTGGATGCTGCGGCACCGACATTGCGTTAGCTTTACATACATGAGGAGGGATCCATGGTTGTAGAAGCGGCTGAGAAGCGTCCAGTCAAATTGCTGATCGCAGGCCAGCTCATCGACGCCGCGGAAGGTGAGACCTTCGAGTCGATAAATCCGGCTACGGGCCAACCCTGGGCGATGGTTGCAAAGGCCGGCAAGGAGGATGTCGATCGAGCCGTGGCCGCAGCACGCAAGGCGTTTGACGAAGGTCCGTGGCCCGGCATGCCCCCGTATCAGCGCGGTCGTGTTCTGGCCAAGATGGCAGATATCATCCGTGAGCGTGCGGATGAACTGGCCGAGCTGGAGAGCAAGGACACCGGCAAGCCGCTGGCTCGCGCTCACGGCGAGCTGATGGCGAGCGCCGTGGTCTTCGACTATTACTCTGGCGCTGGCGACAAGTTCTTCGGCGAGACGATCCCGATGGGCGATTCAGCGCTGAGCCTCACACTTCGTGAGCCGGTCGGCGTCTGCGCCCAGATCGTGCCCTGGAACTTCCCGTTCATGATGGCCGCCTGGAAGGTGGCACCGGCGCTGGCATCTGGCTGCACGCTCATTCTCAAGCCAGCCTCGAACACCCCGGTCACTGCACAGCTCCTGGGCGAGATCGCCTACGAGGCGGGCGTGCCGGAGGGTGTCGTCAACGTGCTGCCCGGGCCTGGCGGATTGATCGGCGAGTATCTTGCCTCGCATCCGCTGGTCGACAAGGTTGCCTTCACTGGCGAGACGGCCACGGGCACCAAAATCCTGCAGGCGGCGTCGGGAACGATCAAGAAGGTATCGCTGGAGCTTGGCGGCAAGAGCCCGAATATCGTCTTCGCTGATGCCGATCTCGATAAGGCCGCCGCGGCGGCGGTTGGTGGCGCATTTGGCAATAGCGGCCAGGTCTGCACGGCTCGCACGCGGCTCTTCCTCGACAAGCAGCAGTACGACAACTTCATGAATCTGATCATCGATGGCGCAGAGGGCTTCAAGGTCGGCGATCCGCTGGCCGAAGGCACTGCCATGGGGCCAGTGATCTCAGAGGCGCAGTGGGAGCGTGTCAACTCCTACGTTGAGATCGGCCGTGGTGAAGGCGCCGAGCTCGTCTATGGCGGCTCGCGACCCTCGAACCTCGACCAGGGCTACTTCTATCAGCCGACCATCTTCGCCCAGGCATCCAACGACATGCGGATCGCGCGTGAAGAGATCTTCGGCCCGGTGCTGACAGTGATTCCGTTCGATGATGTCGACGAAGTGATCAAGATGGCCAACCAGAACGAGTATGGGCTGGCTGGCTCTGTCTGGTCGCAAGACATCAACAAGGCGCTCCGGGTTGCCAAGGGCGTACGCACTGGCATGATGAGCGTCAACGGCAGCGGCAGCGCCGGCGTCTTCGGCCCCTTCGGTGGCTACAAGAAGAGTGGACTCGGTCGCGAGCTTGGCATGCACGGCATGGAGCTCTACACCGAGGTCAAGAGCATCCACATCGATCTTGGCTAGCCGCTGGTGATCCCGTAGCTGATCGAATATCGGCGACCTCGTCAACTGACGGGGTCGCCGCGTATTTTCGGTCCGGTTGCCGCCTGGCTGTGGAATACTTCGCAATTGCTGTTCATTGGCCCTCTGCTTCACTATTTTCAGGGAGGAAGCAATGTTTCGGACGTACGAAGAGCAGGCTGCTGCGTTAATCAACGACGTACTCGATGAGCTCGGGTACGGGCGCAGAGAGCTTGCACTGCGTCCGATTCCATTCTCCGGCTCGTGGGGCGTCGCCTCGTCGGCATCCTTCCAGATAGCGAACCAGGTAGCGGAGCAAATCCCGCCCGAGGAACTCGAAGGACTCTCCAAAAAAGAGGCCAAGAAGCGCCAGGCCGCCGCGACGAGAGAAGCCTCGCTCACCGTAGCCGACGCTATCGTCGAAAAATTGCAGGAGAAACTGGCGAGTAGCTCGGTTGGCAGCACGGTCGATCGGATTGAATCCGTCAACGGCTACGTCAACCTCTTCTTCAACACCCAGCGTGTCGCCACCGACGTCGTGCAGAACGCAATCGCGCGTGGTGCGGATTACGGCCGGGGCGAGCCGAAGACCGACAAAGTCATGGTCGAGTTCTCGCAGCCAAACACCCACAAGGCATTCCACGTTGGCCACGCGCGCAACGTGTCGCTCGGGAATGCGCTCTCGAAAATCACCGAATTCGCGGGCTTCGAAACATTGCGGGCGAACTACTACGGCGATATCGGGCTGCACGTCATCAAGACGCTCTGGTGCTATCTCAACTTCCATAAGGACGATGAGGTTGCACCCAGGGATCGCGGCCGCTGGCTAGGCGAGCTCTACACCGAGTCGGACCAGCGGCTTAACTACCGGGCCGAGGTGCTGAAGCTCTTGCACGAGCTTTCGGAGGAAGATGCGCTCTTTGTCGAGAAGCTCGATGCGATCATGCATACGCTCTATCACGAGAAGAACACGCCGGGTGAAGATGTTGCCTATCTTCTGGGCCAGATCTCCAACCAGCGAACGATCGACGTCGAGACGCTGGCCAGTGAGCGCTCGATCCCGGACTTCCTCTCCTACATCGGCCCACAGCTGCAGGAAGAGCTGGAATTTGTACGTGAGAACGGCCCGCAGCAGGCGCCGCCCCCGGTCTCACGAACAGCCAACGTCAAGCACCCGCTGCCAATCGTGACTGAGGAGAACACGCTCGACCGGATCGCTCGTTGGGAGCGCTTGAATGCGCGCTCTGATTGGTGGGCGCCAAGCGTCAATTGGGAGCAGGAGGTCCGCGATCTCTTCCAGGTGTGGGAGCGCAAGGAGAAGTGGTTCGTCGATCTGTGGCGAGAGACACGCCAGTGGAGCCTCGACGAGTTTGCGCGCATCTATGACGAGCTGAATGTGCACTTCGATGTCGACTTCTTCGAGAGTGAAGTCGAGGAAGAGGGCCGCGAGATGGTAGCCGATCTGGTCGAGAAGGGCATCGCTGAGATCAGCGAGGGGCTGACCGTTGTCAAGATCGACGAGAAGCTGGGCCTCGACACTGAGCGCTACCGGACGCTGCCGATCCTGCGCTCCGATGGCACAACCCTCTACTCGACCAAGGATCTGGCACTGACCCGGCGCAAGTTCGAGGATTACCACGTCGACCGCTCGATCTGGGTGGTTGATACGCGCCAGTCGTTCTACTTCGAGCAGATCTTCAAGATAATGGAGCTCTGGGGATTTGAACAGGCGGAGCAGTGCTATCACCTCGGCTATGAATTTGTGACCTTGCCCGGCGGCGTGATGAGCAGCCGCAGCGGCAACGTCGTGCTCTACGAGGATGTCGCCGCGGCGTTGCAACAGCGCGCCATCGAGGTGATCGATGAGAAGAACCCTGACGGCCGCTTCGATGATGAGCAGAAGCGCCAGATTGCGAAAGACGTCGGCCTCGGCAGTCTGGTCTTTGGCATGCTCTCGCGCGACAACAACACAGTCATTGCCTTTGATCTGGAGGAGGCGCTCTCGTTCCAGGGCCACACTGCACCGTATATCCAGTATGCCCACGCGCGAGCCTGTCGCATTTTGGAGCGCGTCGAGGGTGAAGAGCTCGGCGAGGTGGAGTATGTGGACCTGCAGCCGGAGGAGATTGACTTGATCGAGAAGATCGGTCGCTTCCCGACCGTGGTCGAGCAAGCTGCCGCTGAACACCGGCCGTTGCTGGTGGCAGACTACACCTATGACCTGGCGCGCAGCTTCAACGACTTCTATGCTGATTTCGATGCCCGACCGATCCTGACGGCTCCGGAGCCAGCTCGCACGATGCGGCTTGCGCTGGTGGCGGCCACGCGCCAGACGCTGGCCAATGGTCTTGGTTTGCTTGGTATCCCAGCTCCGGAGGTGATGTGATCGTGGAGGTTGATAGGCGTACCAATCGACTGAAGGATGCCAATACTCCTATCGACATCTTCCAGGTGCCGATGGCGCTCGGTGCGAATCGAGAGGGTGCCGAGAGAGGGCCGGCTGAGCTCGATCTCGCGCTGCGCCAGCGGCTCGAACGGCGTGGGTATCACGAGATCGCAAAGCGACTCAATGGTTCGGTCGTCGTTGATGTCATGAGCCTGGAGCAAGCGCGGGGGCTGGAGAGCGAGCATGCCAACGCCCACCACCTCGAACCGATCGCAGAATCTTGCGACCAGCTTGCGGAGGTAGTTGGCGAGTCGATCACCTCCGGTAACCTCGCGCTGGTACTTGGTGGCGATCATGCGCTCTCGATCGGATCGCTGGCGGGAGCGTCGCTGGCCGGGAGACTCGGTGTGATCTGGGTCGACGCCCATGCGGACATTAACACGCCAGAGACTTCGCCGAGCGGCAACATTCATGGCATGCCACTCTCCGCGGCACTTGGTCACGGCCCCCGGGAACTTGTCGAGGTCGGCCATCACTTCGATCTGGTACTCGATGATCTGGTCTATATCGGTGTGCGCGATATCGACCTGGGCGAGCGAGAGCTGCTGCGGCAATCCCCGGCCACCGTCTACACGATGGAGAGCATCGACCGGCTGTCAATTACGGGTGTCGGGGAAGAGGCGATCCGCCGTCTTGTTGACCGCGGCGTCGACGCGGTTCACCTCTCGATTGATTACGACGTGCTCGATCCTATCTGCTTCGATGCGACGGGCACAGTTGCACCAGGTGGACTCACCTATCGCGAACTTCGCCAGCTGATCACGCTCTTCCGGGACAGCGACCTGCCGATCGTGTCCGCCGATTTGGTGGAGTTGAACCCCAGCCTTGATTCCAGAGGCGACGGCACCACTGTGGCGGCAACACTCGCGACGATACTCCTTGGTGAGACCTTGATATAGGCGTGCAAGCAGGCCCGGTATCCAGGCTCTGACCCATCTAGGCAAGGTATTGACACCGGCGTAGGGTGTGATAGCTTGTCAGGTGATGCGGGCAGTAAAACTGGCATAGTCGCCGTCAGTCGTTGTCGATTATCGACCAATTTTCGAACTAGCGATGACCCATTGGGAGATCCATAGATCCAGAACTGCCGTTCAGGTCGTTCCAGATATGTGGATATCTGCGACTCTCGGTGCAGGAGTAGTGGCGCGCTGCAGGGGTATGAAACAGAAGGCAGGCCAGGGCATGAGGCGAATGTAACCATCCAATGTTCGGTGACCCGAACCTCGTTGCTTTGCCGTCTGGCAGCTTATCAGGCGTCATCATCACCTGATCCCAGAACTCAACGTACGTGAATGGAAGTGTGCCGACCATGAGTCATGAAACGTCCCGTGTGACCCAGTTGGAAGAAGAGATCCTGGCTGGACGCCTCAACCGCCGCGATGTGCTCAAGCGCTCTCTCGCGCTCGGCTTGAGTGCACCCGTCATTGCCACGCTGCTGGCTGCGTGTGGCGGTGACGATGACGATGACGACGAAACCGCGACCGAAGAGCCAGCGGGCGATACCGAGGAGACGGAAGCCGCGGCTGAGACCGAGACTGCCGAGGAAACGGAGAGCGCTGAAGAGACTGAAGCTTCAGAAGAGACCGAAGCAGCCAGCGAGACTGAAGCTGCTGAAGAGACTGAGGCTGAGGGCACGGAGGCGTCGGAAGAGCCAACCGCCGAGACTGCTGCCGTCGTGGTGAACGCGGACGATGGAGCGCCAGATGGCACCTCGGGCGAGCTGATCATCGCTCTGGCAGCGGATCCCGTCAGTCTCGACCCCATTGACACCTACTCGCTGAACAATGGTCGCTGGGAGTCACACATCTACAGCGGCCTGACCTGGCGCGATCCGGACATGGTGGTCTATGACGGCGAAGAGGGCCGACCATCACCATCCGAGGGCTTCGGGCTGGCAGAGTCGTGGGAGTATGTCGATGACTTGACACTGAATTTCAAGCTCAAGTCAGGACTCACCTTCCAGGACGGCAGTCCAGTCAATAGTGAGGCGATCAAGCTGGCCTTCGAGCGCATGCTCGACCCCGAGAACGCGTCGCCACAACGCTTCAACTACACCTCGATCGAGTCGATCGAAGTCGTCGATGACGAGAATTTCGTCATGCACTTCAACAGCGTCGACCCCGTCATGATCACCAAGCTCGCTGGCTATGGCGGCTTTATCCCCTCGACCGCCGCAACTGACGACGACACCAAGTTCAGCACCGAGTCCCCCGTTGGAACAGGACCATACTCGGTGGTCGAGTATGTCAAGGACGATCACCTGACCTTCGAGGCCTGGCCGGATTTCTGGGGAGACACGACGCCGCATATCCAGCGCCTGAACTATCGCATCATCCCTGACGACAACACGCGACTCTCGGAATTCCTGGCCGGATCGGTCGATCTGATGACCTTGAACGTCAGCCAGGCTCAAGCGGCCGAGGGCAATCCCAATGTCCAGGTCGTTGATGTCGGTGTCCCGACGGTCTCTGGCCTGCGACTCGACGCATCACAAGCGCCGACGGACCAGCTTGAAGTGCGCCAGGCCATCGCCCACGCGATCGACCTTCAAACGATTATCGACACGATCATGAGTGGCTACGCCAAGGCGGTCGGCGTCTGGCAGAGCCCGTTCTCGTTCGGCTACGAAGAGATCCCGCCATATGAGTACGATCCTGAGAAATCCAAGCAGATTCTGGCGGATGCAGGGCTCGAGACGCCGATCAAGCTCACCTACGATGTGGTTGGCTCCAACACGCAGAACAAGGAGATGTCGGCCGCGGTCAAGGACATGTTGGATGCGGTTGGCTTTGAGGTGGAAGTCCGGCTGCAGGAGCAAGCGACCTTCTTCGATGACTACCGTGCTGGCAAGCTGGGCAACATCGTACCGTTCGGCTGGGGCGGCTGGACACTCGATTACGACAACACCTACATCTCGATGTACTACACCGGTGAATCCTATAACCCTGGCTATTCGAATCCCGATGTTGACGCGCTGCTCGATGAGGAGCGCACGACACTCGATCAGGCCAAGCGCCTTGAGATTGCTCACCAGCTCAACGAGCTGATCTATAACGACTATCCGGACGTCGCGCTCTATCAGAACACCTATCTCTGGGGCGTCAGCAACCGCGCCAAGAATGTCGTGTTGCCTCCGGACGAACGTCTCTGGCTGGTCGACGCCTGGCTTGATGAGTAGGGATCAGCCCGGATTCTCAGTTCTCAAGATGTAGGACCCCTCGCGACTGGGCGAGGGGCTGAGAAAGTGTGGCCGCAGCTTGCTTAGATATATTCTCGGACGCTTGCTCTATTCGATCCTGGTCCTGTTGGGGGTGACCCTGATCGTCTTCTTCACCCTCAGGATCAGCGGCGATCCGGTTGCGCTCCTGCTTCGTGAAGGAAATCCGAGCGCGGAAGATATCGAGACGCTGCGACGCGCTCTGCACCTCGACCGCCCGCTTTACGAGCAGTACTTCCAGTTTGTAGCTGGCGCGGTAACTGGCGACTTCGGCAATTCGTTGCGCTATAAGACCCCCGCCTTCAATGAGGTGATGGATCGTATGCCTGCAACGATCGAGCTGGCGCTCGCGGCCTACTTCTTCGCCCTTCTCATTGCCTTCCCGCTAGGCATTCTCTCGGCCGTCAAGCGCGGTGGGGGTGTCGACTTCTTCAGCCGGTTGGTGAGCCTGATCGGTATCTCATTCCCTAGCTTCTGGCTTGGGCTGTTGCTGATCCTGGTCTTCGGCGTCAAGTTACGCTGGCTGCCGGTTTCCGGGCGAGGCGACGGGATAGTGAGCGAGATCGAGTCGCTGATCATGCCTGCCGTGACGCTCGGTTTGATCTTCTCAGCCACCCTGACGCGACTGATTCGCTCCAGCATGCTGGAGGTGCTGAACAGCGACTATATTCGCACTGCCAGGGCCAAGGGATTGCGGGAGACGATCGTGCTCGTTCGTCACGCACTCCGCAATGCATTGATCCCGGTCGTGACGCTGGCTGGCCTGCAGTTCGGATTCCTCCTCAGTGGTTCGGTTGTCGTGGAAGTCGTCTTCTCCTGGCCGGGGGTTGGGCGGTTAGCTGTTGATGCAATCAACAATCGCGACTACCCCGTCGTGCAAGCCTGCGTCACGTTGTTCGGGGCGATATTGATTCTTGCGAATCTGGCCGTGGATATCTCCTACGCGGTGATTGATCCACGGATCACCTACTCGTAGGCGCTGGGATGTATCGGGGAGTAGGGCGATAGTGGCAGAGTTGCTGGCGCAACAGGGCGAAACGATTAGCGTGCCGCGTCGGCGTTCATGGAGATACACGCGCTTCGGTCGCTTCATCACCGAGCCGGCCGCCGTCTTCGGCGTTGTGGTCTTTGGCTTGCTGGTGATCGCGGCGATCTTTGCCCCGGTGCTGGCTCCATATGACCCCAACTCGACCGAGCTGCAGCTGCGCAACACACCGCCTTTTTGGGCCGAGAACGGCTCGTCGGCGCACTTGCTCGGGACAGACCCTGTCGGCCGTGATCTGCTGAGCCGCATCATCTACGGTGCGCGAGTCTCGTTGTTCGTCGGTGTCCTCGTCACGACGCTCTCGGTCGCGGTCGGCGTCTTGCTGGGCATGCTGGCCGGCTATTACGGAGGCTGGATCGATCAGGTCCTTATGCGTATCGTCGATCTCTTTCTGGCATTCCCGTTCATTCTGCTGGCGATCACTATCATCGCCGTGCTTGGGGCGGGGCTGACCAACCTCGTCATCGTGCTCGTCGTCACCGGATGGGTGTCATACTCACGACTCGTCAGGGGCCAGGTGCTCGCAGTCAAGCGGGTGCAATATGTCGAAGCGGCCCAGGTTGCTGGCGCGTCGGACTCTCGCATCCTTGCCCGTCATGTACTGCCGAACATCATCGCGCCGGTGATTGTTTACGGCACGCTGCAAGTTGGTGGCGTGCTGCTGACCGAAGCCGCGCTGAGCTTCCTGGGGCTGGGTGTCGATCCATCAATCCCGACCTGGGGCTCGATGGTCAATGAGGGCCGTCTCTACATCTACAACGCCTGGTGGGTGATCACCTTCCCAGGTCTGGCCATCATGCTCGCCGTGCTCGGCATCAACATGCTCGGCGACTGGCTCCGCGACGTCCTCGACCCCACCATGCGTATCGACTAGGCTGCTGCGTCACACCTCGGGGTAAGTCCCAAGCTGCTCCCACAGCGCATCGATATGCGATTCGCGGGCGAGAATTTGCAGGCGGTCTCCTGCGCGCAGCTCAGTGTGCCCACGCGGGATGATTGTGGTGTTGTTGCGGTCGATAGCGATAATGACCGCGTCGGGGGTGAGATGCAGGTCACGAATCTGATGACCGATCATCGGGTGCTCTGCAGGGATCTCAAACTCAACGAGACGTGTTTCGCGGATGTCTTGCAGCTGGTGATGATGTTCTCGCTGGTGATCGAGGCGATTCATTAGCGTCGCGCTGTAGGCGTGCACAATGTCGGACCGGCGCAACATCCCGATGACCTTCGTGTGATCGAGCGAGTCGACCACGGGCAGTTGCCCGTAGTCATACTGGCCCATCCGCCGGATGGCATCGCTGAGTGAATCTTGCGGCAGCGCGGTGATCACCGGTCTGCTTGCGACCTCGGCCAGGGTTGCACCGGGCCGGTTATCGAGCAGGATGTCCTGGATGTCCCGAATCTTGATAATCCCGATCAACGCTTCCTCGCGGTCGACGACGACCAGCGTCTGCCGGTGGTTCTTGCGCAAAATCTCCGCCGCGCCGGTGACGGTTATCTCGCCGTCAGCCACCGGCACCTCCGTGGTCATGGCTTGGGCAACAGTGAGCATGCGCATGATATCGACGTCTCGTCCCTCGCTCAGGTCGATGCCGCGCCGCCGCAGCTTCAGGGTGTAGATGGAGTCTTGGGAGATCGACTCCGATACGAACGTGCTGATCGCGACCGCTCCCATCAATGGCAGGATGATGTGATAGTCACCGGTCAGTTCGAAAAGGATGATCACCGAGGTTATCGGGGCATGAGCCGCGCCGGCGAAGACCGCCGCCATACCCACCAGTCCGTAGGCGCCTGCCGGCGCAATAGTCATTGGAGCGATGTGGTCAGCTGCGACGCCGAAAGCTGTCCCGAGCATGGCGCCGATGTAGAGAGACGGTGCGAAGACTCCACCCGAGCCACCCGACCCGATGGTGGTCGAGACAGCAACGATCTTGAGGAGCACCAGCGCGGCCAACAGATACAAGCTATAGTCACCGGCCAGCGCTTTCTCCATGAACTCGTAGCCAGTTCCGAGGATTTGGGGCGTTGCCAGGGCGATGGCCCCCAAAATCAATCCACCGGGTATTGGTTTGATGAACTCAATGATCGGGATTGCGTCCCAGCGGTCCTCAAACCAGTACAACGCTTTAGTGAAGACGACGCCGACCAGCGCGGCCACGATCGCCAGCACGGCATAGAGCGGAAGCTCGGCGACGGAGACAAGCTCATAGTTGGGCACAGGGAATGAGGGCGAATTCCCAAACGCGGCCCGGCCAATAATCGAAGCCGTGATGCTCGCCACCCCGACGACACCGAACGAACGCGGCGAGAACTCACGGAGGATCAACTCTAAGGCGAAGAAGACGCCGGCAATCGGCGCGTTGAACGTTGCGGCGATCCCGCCCGCGGCGCCGCAGGCCACCAGTGTGCGCGTGCGAGACTCGGACGCATTTGCAATCTGCCCGACCGTTGAACCAAGCGCTGACCCGATCTGGACGATCGGCCCCTCACGGCCAACCGAGCCGCCGGAACCGATGCAGAGCGCTGAAGCAAGCGCCTTGATCAGGGCGACGATTGGGCGGATCTTACCCCCATGCTGCGTGACGGCCAGCATCACCTCGGGCACCCCGTGGCCTTTGGCTTCACGCGCGAAGAAGTAGATCAAGGGTCCGAAGATGGCCCCGCCGAGGGCCGGAATGACGACGATTGCTCCGCCGCCCAGGAGGGTCGCAACCGCTGGTTGAACGATATCGAAGAAGAAGTGGTCGAAACCCTTGATGAGGTAGCGAAAGATGACTGCGCCGGTGCCGGATCCTATTCCGACGATGAGGCTGAAGAGGAAGAGTGTTCGGGTTTCGCCTGGGAGCAGGGCCTCGCGTAGCCAGACATGCGCGGCAAATGGACGATGGCCACCTGGCGCGGAAACCTGCTCTAACATGTTC